>CAYQNS010000084.1:0-16189 GCA_964418755.1 uncultured Desulfobacteraceae bacterium | reverse complement strand
AAAAGAGAATAACCATGAAAGATGATTGTTTGACATCCATGCCGCTTTATGAATTAGCGCCGCTGATTGAAAGTGGGGATGTTTCACCCGTGGATCTCGTAGAAGTCTTTTTGAATAAAATCGAAAAGACCAATGATCTTCTCAAAGCCTATATCTCCGTGGTGGGAGACAAAGCCCGTTTGGCAGCAAAAGCGGCAGAGGATCAAATTCGGAAAGGCAATTATTCAGGAATGCTGCACGGTCTTCCTTACGCCTGTAAAGATTTGTTTTTGACCAGGGGTATTCGGACCACGGGTGGATCAAAAGTGCTGGCCGGCTGGATTCCGGATACCAACGCCGATGCCGTTCAGAGATTGAATCTGTCCGGGGGGATTCTCCTTGGGAAACTGAACCAGCATGAATTCGCCTATGGCGCTACGGGTGAAAATAAGCATTTTGGAACTGTTCCCAACCCATGGAACACGTCCTGTCTGGCCGGAGGCTCCAGCAGCGGATCTGCAGCAGCAGTTGCTGCCGGTCTGGCCGCATACACCATTGGAACCGACACCGGTGGCTCCACAAGAGCACCGGCAGCCCTATGCGGCGTTGTAGGTCTAAAACCGACCTATGGACTCCTCAGCATCAAGGGCGTTATCCCTTATTGCTGGACCTTGGATCATATTGGAATTTTTACTCGAACGGTACCGGATGCCGCTTTGGTCTTCAATGCCCTGAACCGGAATGCCCGAAGAGATCCGGTCTTGCCGCGGGCAATGCGCCGTTCATTATTGAACCGGTCTTCCCATGACCTCGGCAAATTGCGAATCGGCATGCCCAAAGCATTTTTTTTTGAAAAAATAGACCCGGAGATTCTCACATCGGTACAGAGTGTTATTCGTGCATGCGAATACGGAAAAGCCGAATTAATAGATATTGACATGCCGCCCATGGATAACACGCGCACCGTATCTCTGCTCGTTCAGCTTCCGGAGATGCTTTCCTATCACAGCCGCTATTTGCCCCAAAAAAAGAATTTATACGGTAAGGACCTTCGTGCCGGCATGGCACTGGGGCAGTTCATTCTGGCCGAGCATTATATACGGGCAAAACGAATGATCCAATGGTACCGCATGAAAATGGAAGCGTTATTTAAACAGGTAGATTTGATTATCACACCGTCATGTCCAATCATTGCGCCTGAAATCGGTTTCGATTTTATAGAATGGGGCGATCAAAAAGAACCTGTCGGCAATGCCATTACACGGTATACAAGTTTTTTCAATATGACTGGGCATCCGGCAATATCAATTCCATGCGGCATCCATTCTTCAGGACTTCCCATGGGAGTTCAACTGGTGGGGCGTCATTTTGAGGAGAACACCCTGCTGAAGGCTGCCCAGATTCTGGAAAATTCCCTAAAGGGTGTGCTACCCCCGAAACCATCTATTTTTTAAACGAATGCCACAATAATGCTTTACATTTCATAAACCTTTCCCGTACTGTCGGTTTTTTGCTTTATTTGAGGCAATTTATCTTACATACTATAAAACTCCAAACCAACTGATGCGTGGATGATCTGATGAATAAAAAAATCTATAATACAATAAAACAGCGTATATTAAGCTTACGCTACGAGCCTGGGCAAAGTCTGAATCCGAAAGAACTCGCGGTCGAATTTGGCGTGAGCCAGACACCGATTCGGGAAATTTTTTTGAGATTGGAGTGGGAAAAACTCGTCACTATTTTGCCCAAAATCGGTATCCATGTTACTGAAATAGACTTTAAGGAGCTGAAAGAAATTTATCGAACCCGTATTTTAATTGAGGGTGAATTGGGCCGCCTGGCCGTCCAACATATCTCTGATGAGCAGTTGACGGAGATGAAAAAGCTTTTGGAATCCTGCAAAAAGACAAAAGGTGGACAGACACGCGAGAAATTGGTGGAGTTGGATAAAAAATTCAGGGATATCCTATTTAACGCGGCAAACTGCAGCACCTTGCAGGAAATTTCAAAATTATTATACAATCAAACACTTCGTGTCTGGCATCTGACGTTTGATGAATCTGATATTACATCTGAAGTGGAAATGGAAAGCAAGGAGATTGAGGACACAATCGCATCGTTTACCAAAAAGGAACCGAATGCCGCACAGAAATTAAGAAAAGAAGTTATCATCACCTGGGTGGATCGGCTGCAGAAGTATTACACTCGCTTTTAGGCAAAATTATTATTTTCAGGTTTTTGGCTATAACGCTCAAATATGCATGATAAACAGAAAGCCGACTAATGGCAAAAAAATTTAGCAGCCGGGTACGACTGAATGCTGAATCTATACAAAAGCAACCGGATTGAAAAACTCGTCGATACCTTAACGGATGTACTGGCCACACCGCTTGCCACCCCCCATGATCCGGAATGGATCGCCGTGCCGACCCAGGGGCTTGGGACATGGCTCGGGATGGAACTTTCAAAACGGCTGGGGATCTGGGCCAATGAGAAGTTCCCGTTCCCGAGGATACTCATCGAACAGGTGATGGGCAGGGTTCTCGGAGAAAAGATGCCGGATACGGTGTTTTCCCGGCCCGACAGCCTTATGTGGTGGATCATGGGCCTGCTGCCCGAGTTTATCCACCGCAGGGAGTTTGCACCCCTTAGAAATTATCTGGCCGATGACAAAAGAGGAGTGAAGCACTTCCAGTTGTCATGGCAGATTGCCCGGGCGTTTGATCAATACGCGGTCTATCGCCCGGCAATGGTCAGGACCTGGGAAAAATCCGGGGAAAAGGGGCTGACGGAGCAGTTACAGAGCAGAGAAGATCTATGGCAGCCGATTCTATGGAGGGCCCTGGTTAAAAGATACGGTGCCCTTCATATGGCCGCAGCCGCCGAATTTTTTTTTGATGCCCTGCAAAACCGGGCCGATGGCATTAATTTGCTGCCCTCCAGGATTTCGCTGTTCGGCATTTCAACGCTGCCGCCGCTTTATCTTAAAGTGCTGGCCGGATTGCCCCACCACGTGACGGTGAATCTGTTTCTGCTGAGTCCTTCCCGGGAATACTGGGCCTATATCCGGTCAAAACATGAAATCATAAAAGAGCTTAGACGCAGCAATCCTGATGCCGATATCGCCCGGCTCATGGATCGGGAGCTTTACCTGGAAGAGGGCAATGCCCTGCTGGCATCGCTGGGACGGCTGGGGCGTGATTTCCAGTATATAGCAGAGGAGCTTGCAGACTACAACGAGTCGGGGGAAGATCTGTATGTGGATCCCAGTATTGCTGAAGAAAACAATCTGCTCAATGTGCTGCAGTCCGACATGCTGCATCTCAGGCTTCGCCGGCCCGGACAGATTGATCCGGTGCCCGTTCGCAGGGATGACTGCTCGGTTACTGTGCATTCCTGCCACAGCCCCATGCGGGAAATTCTGGTACTGCACGATCAGTTGCTGGATGCTTTTGAACGTGACGCTGGGCTGGAACCCCATGACGTCATTGTCATGATGCCCGATATCAATACCTATGCACCCTATATCGAGGCCGTATTCGGCTCCAGTGATCCGGGAACGGCGCCGATTCCCTATAGTATCAGCGACCGGAACCTTCGGGCCGAAGGGGTGGTCATCGATGCGTTTTTGGCTATTCTCAAACTGGCCAAAAGCCGCCTTTCGATTCAGGACGTCCTGGACCTGCTGGCCCTTGATCCGGTGCGTGAAGCCTTTGACCTTTCCCCCGAAGAAACGGAAAGGGCAGGCCGCTGGATGATTTCAGCCGGTGTGCGCTGGGGCATTGATTCGGCCCATCGCAAGTCCGTGGGCCAGCCTGAATATAATGAAAACACGTGGCGCTTTGGTCTGGATCGCCTGCTGCTGGGATATGCCATGCCCGGAGAAACGGGTGAACTGTTCGGCAATGTATTGCCGTATGAGGCGACCGAAGGCAAGGATGCCTCGATCATCGGCAAAATTGCCGATTTTTGCGAAATCCTTTTTTCCTGTGTGCAAAGGATCAGCCGGCCAATGCCGACGGCGAACTGGAAGCAGTTGCTGCTGGGGCTTGCAGAGCATATGATCGCCGGCAGTCAGGTCCTTGAATATCAGCATCAGCTTATCCGCGATACCCTGCAGAGCATGGCGGAACAGGCCGAAACCGCCGGGTTTGAAGAAGTGCTTTCCATAGATGTTGTCCTGCAGTTGTTGACCCGGCGCCTGACACAAGAGCCGTCGGCCCGGGGGTTTCTTTCCGGCAGGATCACGTTCTGCAATTTTCTCCCCATGCGCAGCATCCCTTTTAAGATGATCTGTCTGATGGGGATGAACGATGCCGAATTTCCACGCTCCATGCAGTCGGCAGGATTCGATCTTGTCACAAAACATCCCTTGCCCGGGGACCGCTCCTTGCGCCATGACGACCGGTATCTGTTTTTAGAGGCACTGCTGTCCGCCCGAAACCGGCTGTTGATCACCTATATCGGTCAAAGCATAAAAGACAACAGCATGCTTCCGCCATCGGTGGTGGTCAGCGAACTGCTCGACACCATCTGCGACGGGTTTTACCCGGAGGAGATTTCTATGGAGGCGTCCGATGAGGAGCGATATGCCGCCATGCGCAGACGCCTTGTCATTGCCCATCCGCTCAATCCTTTTGATCCGAAATATTTTGATCCCGGGGTGCCTGATTTTTTCTCTTATTCGGACCGCTATCTTGAGGTGGCCAATGCAAGCAGGAAGATAACACATGGCCCGCCCGTATTTTTAAAACGGATGCTGCCCACCGGCACAGACGCCGTATCAATCATCAGCCTGGGAGAACTGACACGTTTTTTTTCCATGCCGGCAGCTTTTTTTCTGCAAAACCGGCTGGGGATTTATCTGGATGAAAATTTTGACACAATCGATGATAGGGAGCCGATTGTCCCCGATGCCCTGGAAAAGTATTTGATAGGCTCGTACCTTCTCGACAAGGGGGCGGCCGGTGAAGCCATGGCGGATATCTATCCTGTTGTTCGCGCCATGGGAATTCTCCCGCCGGGCACGGCCGGACGCTGTCTTTACAGCGATATCATGGATCTCGCGGCCCCTATCAACCAGGCCCTGGCTGCCGAGACCGCTTTTGAGCCCATGGAACCGGTCGTGGTGGATCTTGAAATTTCCGGGGTGCGCATCAGCGGCAGAATAGGTGATATCAGGTCCCATGCCCGGGTTGCGGCAACTTATGCCAGGTTAAATGCCCGGCGCAAAATTGTTTTCTGGATCGAGCACCTGGTGCTCAACTGCCTTGCCATTGACGGCCTTGCCCGGGAATCGATCCTTATAGGGCGAGATCATCAGGATTGCGAGCGGATTGTCCTGCCCGATGTAAAAGACAGGGCTTCTGTTTTGCTTGGTGACCTGGTCTACCTTTACAGGATAGGGCAGGAAGAGCCCCTGCGGTTTTTCCCGGAAACGTCATATGCGTATGCGCTGGCCCGACTGGATACAGATGATGCCTGGGTCGAGCAAAAGGCCATGAAGGCGGCTTATGGAAAATGGAATACGGGATTTACAGGGCCCCCGGGCGAGGGGGATAATCCTTATGTGCGCAAAGCATTTGAAGGAAAAGAGCCATTGGAGGAGAGGACCGATGATCCCAAAACGGCGTTTGACCACTTGGCACTGGCGGTTTTCGGGCCGTTGATTGATGCGGAAAACCCGGATTGAATGAACTGCCCTGCAGCAAATTGAGGGGAATTTAACCCGGTAGATTTCGCAACATCTATTGTAATCTGTGTAATCTGCGAAATCTGTGGATTAACAAAGGACGCGGATGAAACAACTGCAGCCGGAAAATATGGAACTGGGCGGTACCAGCCTCATCGAGGCCAGTGCGGGAACAGGCAAGACCTACGCGATCACATCTTTGTTTGTGCGGTTGATTCTGGAGGGATTCAACCTGGAGCAGGTGCTGGCGGTTACCTTTACCGAGGCCGCCACCAGTGAACTGCGCGACCGGATTCGCACGCGGCTCCTGGCCGCCCTGGCCGCCCTGGAGTGCGGACAGAGCGATGATCCTTTTTTGCAGCATGTACTGACAGGGAAGGATACCGAAGAAAACAGGCTGCGCAATCGGATCAGGGCCGCCCTGGGCGCCTTTGACGAAGCTGCGATTTTTACCATTCACGGATTTTGCCACCGGGTCCTTAAAGAAAACGCCTTTGAAAGCCTGATGGTTTTTGACAGGGAGCTGGTTTCCGATGCCCGGCCCTTGTACCGGGAGATCACTTTCGATTTCTGGACACGGCAGGTGTACGGCCTTTCCCGGGTTTTTATCCGGCTGCTTCAGAAAGAAAAGATTACCCCAGAGAGCCTGATCGATCTGGTGCGGGCCGTGGCTGCCGAACCTGACCGCAAGGTCCTGCCGCTGGATGCAGCGTCCGAAATTACAGAAGAAGATTTGCATAAAATTTATCAAAAGACCCGGAACCTCTGGCAAAATGAGGGCAAAGAAATCCAGGCGCTTTTGCAATCTCACCCCGGGGTGAACCGCCGCTCCTACAATAAAAAAAATCTGGGCACATGGTTGGCAAATGTCGAGGCCTTTTTTAACGCTGACCATATCCGGGATTTTGAAACTGAAAAAAACATTGACAAGTTTACCCAGTCCCGGCTGCTGGAGACCAACGCCAAACTGAAAAAAGCCGCGGCCTGCCCCGAGCACCCTTTTTTCTCGGCGTGCGAAGAGCTGTGTACATTTTCCCATCGCTGGCTCATGGCCTTTAAAAAGCAGCTCATGGCGTATGCCCTGAGTGAGCTTTACACCCGAAAAACCGATCAGAACATCTGTTTTTTTGACGACTTGATCCAGAACCTGGATCGGGCTCTGCAGGGACGTGGGGCGAAATTGCTGGCGTGCAAAATAAGGGACCGCTACCCGGCCGCTCTCATCGATGAATTCCAGGATACGGACCTGGCCCAGTATCGTATCTTCAACCGTATCTACCAGGGTAGCGGGGCACCTTTTTTTCTGATCGGAGATCCCAAGCAATCCATCTATAGTTTTCGGGGCGCGGATATTTTTGCCTATCTTGCCGCTGTAAAGGATGCCGGAGACTGCTCCTTTACACTTGGCGTGAACTGGCGTTCCGATCCGGGCCTGATTAAAGCAGTCAATACGCTCTTTGGCCGGGCTGTAAACCCGTTTTTCTACAGGCAGATCGGGTTTGCGCCGGTAGAGCCGCGGCCCGGGGTCGAGGATGCATTTGTTATAAATGGTAAGGCCGCCGCGCCTTTTAAAATTCTATTTGTCGGCCGTGCCCCTGACATCCCCGTGAGCAACGGTCTGATGAACAAGGGCTGGATAATGGATCACCTGCCGGATCTTGTGGCAGGTGATATTGCAAAGCTGCTTGCCGGCGACTGTACTGTGGGAATCGGGAAAGATGCCCGGATAGGGCCGGGCGATATCGCAGTGCTGGTGCGCACCAACCGTCAGGCCCGACTGATGCAGCAGGCCCTTGCCCGACTGCGTGTCCCCTGCGTGCTCACCAGCAGGGAAAGCGTGTTTTTGGCCCCCGAAGCCATGGAACTGCATCATATTCTGAATGCGGTTGCCGATCCGGTAGGTGGCAACCGGGTTGGAGCTGCCCTGTGTACGGATATATTCGGAATTACCGGCGATGAGATTCATACGCTCCGGGAAAATGAAAATGACTGGGAAGACTGGGTCATGCGTTTTCGGACCTGGCATGCAACCTGGCAGAACCACGGTTTTATTCAGATGATGCAGGCGATTTTCTTTCTGCGCCCCAAGCCGGAAAGCCCCACCGTTATCGCCCGGTTGCCGGCCCTGTCCGGGGGCGAGCGCAGGGTTGCCAATCTTGACCATCTTGTGGAACTGCTGTATGGAGCCGTTGTTGAGCAGCACCTGGGCATGTCCGGGCTTTTGCGCTGGTTTGAAATGCAGATGGCCGCATCGGACCAGGTGCCTGATACGTTTGAAATGAGGCTTGAAAGCGATGCCATGGCGGTTCAGCTCGTGACCATCCACAAGAGCAAGGGCCTGGAATACAAGGTGGTTTATGCTCCGTTTCTCTGGGACGGGCGTCTGTACAACGATTCAAAAGCCCTGGCCCGGTTTCATGATCCCACAGACAGCCGGCCCATGCTGGACCTGGGCTCATCGCAGATCAAGGGGAATCTGGCCCTGGCCGGCCGGGAAGAGATGGCGGAAAACCTGAGATTGCTATACGTGGCCCTGACACGGGCACGGCATCACTGCCGGGTGGTCTGGGGTGCTGTCAGAGATTTCGAGACATCTCCCATGGCCTACCTGCTGCACCAGCCGGACAAAACGGCTGATTTTAAAACCCTTTCCGACCATGTCCGCGGCCTGAGTGATAAAGAGATTCTTTTGGATTTACAAAGCCTTGCAACCGAATCCGGCGGTTGCATACAAGTGGAGGCGCTTTTGCCGGATACGCCGGAATCGTATTTGCCGGCAAGGGCAGGGCGTGAACAGCTTGAATGCCGTCAAAATCGACGGCGTCTGCACCCGGGATGGTATACGGCGAGTTTTTCAAAGCTGGTTTCCGATTCAAAGGACCTGACACCCGATGAAGATAGGGGCCGGGACCATGATCCGCACGGTGAGGTCGCGTTGGCTGCGGCAGGACCCCCGGCTGATTCGGCTCTGCCGGCAGACCGGCTCGTACCGCTGGCGGAATTCAGCCGCGGCGTCAGGGCCGGTAATTTTTTTCACGGGGTATATGAAGATCTGGATTTTACATGCCGGGATTCGGAGGTGGTCAAAAATCTGGTGGCACAAAAACTCGAAGCCTTTGGTTTTGCCCCGGCCCAATGGAAAATTGCGGCATCGGCTGTGATGCAGACATTGGATACCTGCCTGGATTACGACCTGCCGGGGCTGAAGCTGGGATCTGTTGCCGATGATCACCGCTTGAATGAGCTTGAATTCATCTTTCCGGTGGCCGGTGTTGCGTCTGAAAAAGAGCCTGTCAATGCCGGGCACCTGGCAGCCCTGTTTGCAGAGTATGGCAGTCCCGCAATCCCGGGTGAATATCCGAAACAGATCGGACAGCTTGGTTTTGCACCGATCAAGGGTTTTTTAAAAGGGTTTATCGACCTGATATTTGAACATCAGGACAGATGGTACCTGGTGGATTATAAATCCAATTTTCTGGGAGAGCGCTTTTCCGACTATACCGGGGATCACCTGACAAATGCCATGTCCGATCATAACTATTTTTTGCAGTATCATATCTATACGGTGGCCCTGCATCGCTATCTTGCCTGGCGAATGCCGGGCTATGACTATAATATTCATTTCGGGGGCGTTTATTACTTGTTTATCCGCGGCATGTCTCCTGAAACAGGCCCGGACTGCGGTATTTTTAGAGACCGGCCTTCTTTGGAATTGATACAGGCATTGTCGAGCCTGTTTTAATTGAGAATTGAGAAGTGAAAACTTGTGGAATCGCTTCGCTCTGTCTTTTTATATGAAAATTGATGGAAAACCCTAACCAAATTGAAAATTGAATGGGAGAAGATGAAGAAAAAAATTTACGACCGGGCAGAAAGTTATCGTTCCTACAGCCTACAGTCTACAGCCTTCAGCCTTCAGTCTTTAACCTTCAACCTTGCAAACGCGATTAATTTATGATCCCGACACTCGATGAGCTTTATAGCAAAGGCTACCTGTCCCGGCTGGACCTGCATTTTGCCCGGGCCATGGGGCGGCTGGCCAATGAAAGCAGTGATGCCGTACTCCTTGCCGCGGCCCTTTGCAGCCGTTTTATTTCCAGAGGACATGTGTGTGTCGATCTGAATACCCTTGCCGGCCGGCCAGTGGTCGCCAATGACGGTGAACTCCCGGGTGCAAGGTGGCCGGCTGACCCTGACTGGCGTGCGGCCCTGCAGGCCAGTCCCGTGACGGGCAGCGGTGAGAGCGCAACTCCCCTGGTGCTGGATGCGGGTGGACGGCTTTACCTGGCAAGATACTGGCATTACCAGCAGTCCCTGGTCCGGGCATTACTGGAGCGGGCCGGACAAAGGGAAAAAGAGATAGCCCCTGACCTGCTGGAAAAGGGATTGGATCGTTTGTTTCCGGCCTCGCCCGGTCTTTCCGGTCCGGATATGCAGCGTGTTGCCACCAAAGTAAGTCTGGACCGTCATCTCACCGTTATTTCGGGCGGTCCGGGAACTGGAAAGACATTCACGGTGGTGAAAATTCTCGCCCTGGCTATCGAACAGGCCCTGAACGCAGGCCGGGATGTGCCGCATATTCTGATGGCGGCGCCCACGGGCAAGGCTGCGGCCCGCCTCAAGGATGCCGTCATAAATGCAAAGACCGCCACCGGGACCGGGGCTCTTGTGTGTAGCGATGCCCTCAAGGTCCATATCCCGGAAGAGGCTGCCACGATTCATCGGCTGCTGGGGGTGCGGCGCGATCGGCCCAACCGGTTTTTTCATGATGCCGGCAACCCGCTGGCCGTGGATATTCTGATCGTGGATGAAGCCTCCATGGTGGATCTGTCCCTTATGGCCAACCTGGTCGCGGCCGTGCCCTCGCACGCGCGTCTGATTCTTCTGGGCGACAAGGATCAACTTGCCTCGGTGGAGGCCGGGGCCATTTTAGGGGATATCTGCACGCCCCCGGAGACGATCCGCGGGTCTTCCGCTTTAACGGAAACCGTCCGCCGGGAACTCCCGCCTTTACATGATTCCGCAGTTCAGCCGGAAATCGGGCAATGTATTGTCAATTTGACGCACAGCTATCGGTTTGACAGCCACAGCGGCATAGGCTGTCTGGCCCGGGCCATCAATCGGGGCGATGCAGATGAGGCACTGGCTGTTTTGCAGGATAAGGCCAGGCCTGAAGTCATGCTGGTGGACCCCGACGATGTCAATCGGAAAAGGGAGTGCATGGAATCTCTGGTGCGGCAGTATTATGTCCCGTGTTTTGAGGACAGGGCCTGTGACGGGTTGTTGGCGCGTTTTGCCCAATTTCGAATTCTTTGTGCCCTTCGAAGGGGCGAGGACGGGGTGGCGGCTTTCAATGCCGTGGTCGCCGGTATTTTAAAAAAATATACCGGAATCGATACCTCCCGGGAGTGGTATCCGGGGCGGCCGATCATGGTTACGCGCAATGATTACCAGCTTAATCTGTTTAACGGCGATGTGGGTCTCATTGCAAAGCCGGATGCCGAAGCATCACGGCCGGCTGCCTTTTTTATGGACGGCAACCAAAAGGCCCGGATGATTTCACCGGCCAGACTGCCGGCCCATGAAACCGTCTATGCCATGACGGTTCATAAGAGCCAGGGGACCGAGTTTGATACCGTGTTGCTGGCATTGCCGCGGCATGTGTCTCCGGTTGTGACCCGGGAACTTTTTTATACGGGAGTGACCCGGGCGAAAAATAAAGTTGTGGTTCTGGCCACCCGTGATATCGTCAAACAGGCCGTCCGGACGCGCGTGCAGCGGGCATCCGGCCTGAGCGAGAAGCTCTGGAGCGCGTAACCCCCTTTTATTTCAGGATATCGGTTTTCCCGGTTCGAATCGCATTGACCACCAATTTGCCGGTCAGTTTTAATTTCCCCAGGGTCCCTTTCTTGTGAGCCATGATAATGTCATACAGATCTTCCCGGGTTCCCGGAGGCTTGACTTCGACCGGTTTTTTAAAAAGGGAGATGGCTTTTTCAGGACAGGTGGTCACACAGACACCGCATCCGATACATCGATTCAAGTCCACTGCAGCCGGCTGTTTTTTAACGGGAACACTAACCGCTTCCACCGGGCAGCGTTTGGCACAGGCCCCGCATCCGATGCAGGCATGCTCGTCCACCCTTGCCTGAAAATTTGAAGCCCAGAAATCCAGGGGTCTTGGAAGAGCCTTGTGGATGCTCAGCATGCCGCAGCAGCATCCGCAGCAAGAGCAAATGAACTCGACTTTTTCCGAGTTGGACGGCTGGAGCACCAGCCCCTCTTTCTGGTTTTCCTCGATGATCGCCAGGGCTTCGGCCCGATCGATTTCCCGGCCAAAGCCGCTGTGCAGGACCGACTGGGCGATTCCGCCGATGGCCAGGCAGGTTTCCTTGCGATCGGTCACCTTGCACGGGTCGCCCTCAAGGGCCTTTTTTTTACGGCAGATGCATTCTAAAATGACAAAGGGGGCGTCTGCCTGGTGCAGCAACGCCGTGACCTCATCATAGGTGCGAACCTGGTGTTGGACGCGAATGCTCCGGGCCACCGGGATGGTTCGCATTTGAGGAAGTTTGGTGCTTAAAAATTCGATACCGAATTTTGAATCACCGGTATATTCTCTGAAATCCCTGATAAACTCGGGCGTCAGCCGCTCAAGCTGCATTTCGTACATTCCCACCACCAGTGGTGAGTTGCAGTACTGTCGCCTGCCGTCCTTGATTTTGGATTCAATTCCCCCTTTTTTCAGGATGCGCTCAAGATGTTTTTCCAGCTCAACAGGGGAGTCTACAATATGGGCGGCGGCCCGGCCAAAGACCGTTTCGAGGGGCTCAAATTTGTAGGTCAGGCAGGCGGCAATCTGCGCCTCCAGCGGTGTGAAAATGTGTTTGAGCATCCTGATTTCGGCATTGGATCGTGTGGCGGGGAATCCCACCGCCTGGCGGTCCAGGTGCTTTTGCAGCCGGACATACACCGGGTCATTTTTTTTCATGCGGTCTGTCTCCGGGTACGATATTGGCACTGCCGATTTTTTCATCGTAAACAACCACGGCATCACCGCGCCGTAATTGGCTGATGACCATTTCCACATTCTGGTCAAGGGCCTTTTTGATATAACCGGAATCGGTCCCATTTCTGGTAACAAACTCCTCAATCAGCCCCTGCAGGGCTTCTTTGCTGAGCTTTTCATATGGGATAATCATACTCGTAACGCCTCCTGTTTCTCATTTGCAAAGTAAACCGGTGTCTGTGGAAATCGATGTCGCCGCATTGACACGCAACATGGATGCCGCCATTCATAAGGCCGACGGTTTTATTCAGGCCATGGAAGAGGAATAAAAAAATCAGGCAAACGCCATCAAATCTCTTTTCGATTAAAAGCACTCACCATGAATACCATGATTAAGAAAATAAAAAAGGACAGATTCAAAACGGGATGAAAAGATCCCATACTATGAAATTCGTTTTTGCTGATGAGGGTATCTGCATAGGCCTGCACCATAAAAACCTTGGGGTATAAGACCCGCCATAAGGCCGGTTCCGGATTGATTGAGGAATGGACCGCGGCTCTGACGATATCACTGTTGAAAATCTGATATCCGCCATCGGAAATAAAACCGACGAACAGAATTCCCATGGTAAAGAGCGCACTGATAAAATCCGGCATGAAAAGAGACAAAAAGCAGACGCATGCAATCACAAAAAGAAGGCTGATGGAACATACCACGGATGCGGTCAGGTATCCTGAAATGAGGGTTCCTGTTTTGACCCATACCGTCAAAAAGATCGTCAGGTGAAGTATAAACATGAAAACAAGGCAAAGTACCCAGGTGCCGGTGATCCGGCCGAGTACATACTGCCATCTGACAACCGATCTGGAAAGAAACAAAACAACGCTGCCATCCTCGTGATCCCGGCTGAATATCTTCATTGAGAGCATGGACACCATCAGGAACATTCCGGCGGTAATCAGATGGAAAACAATTTTTGAAACATGCCAGGCCACCGCAGTGTTATCCACCATTCTCCCGTTAACCATATATTCTCCGTCATAACATCCGCGAATCATCAATATGAATAGAATGGAAAGCCCTAAGAGGACGTAAAAGCTTTTATGTCGCATCTGGTCAAGCATGGTATAGATTGAAATTTTTATGACATTATTCATTTTTCATTCTCTATATATCGGATAAAAACCTCTTCGAGGGTCTCGTGATCTTTCACGATGGCGTTAATGTTATCCTTGATAAGGATTTTCCCCTTGTACATGATCGCCGCCGTGTCACATGTTTTTTCCACCTCTGAAAGCAGGTGGGAGTTTAAGACCACGGTCACCTTTTTGTCACGGAGAGTTTCAATAATTTTTCTGACATCGCGGATGCCGATGGGATCGAGCCCGGAGACGGGTTCATCCAGTATCAGCAATTCCGGCCGGCCCAGCAGGGCAGCTCCCAGCCCAATACGCTGTTTCATGCCTCGCGAGTACTCTGCGGATTTTGTTCTTTCCCGCCCTTTCATGGAAACCATATCGAGAACCCTGGCGATTTCATTTCCCGCGTCTGCCCCGGACAACCCGATTAAAGACGCATGCCGCGACAGATATTCCAGACCGGAAAGATAGGGCGGAATCATGTGCTGTTCGGCGACATATCCGATGTGTCTGCGGGATGCCGGGTCGGATACCGGCAGGCCATTGATGGTAATGCCGCCCGAGGAAGGTTTGATAAAATCGAGAAGCATTCGGACGATGGTCGTCTTGCCGGCACCGTTGGGTCCAAGCAATGCAAAAGACTCCCCCTTTTTAATCGTATAGGAAACATTATCCACAGCGGTAAGGGCGCCAAAGTTTTTTGTAACGGAATCAAGGCTGATCATATCAGTTTAATTGCCAAAAAGTTGAGGGCGATCGCCCGGGTTGTTCACGTGATACCTGGATAAAAAAATACTTTTAGCACCATTTGGCCACTGTTGTCTAACCCCATTTTGATGATCCCGTTTTTTTCTTCATTTCAAGTCTCCTCCCTTTTTTAAATCCCTCTGCTCTCTTTCTCATTTCCTGTTTTATTCCTTCAGCCTCACCCCACTACCCATCACCCATCACCCAATACCCAGCACCCAATACCCATCAACCCATTAAAAAGTTTTTTCTCCCATAAGGCAAAGGACTCAATGCGCTCAAGATTATTTTGGGACTTTAACATGTTGACAATTCGATAGTTTTCCTTCAGCATTTAATATCTAATAATTGAAGGAAAACCGATCGGTCATAACGGGTTTTCCTTCAATGCCGGGAGGCTGAAAAATGAAGGAAAATTTAATTACGTCCATTGAGATGTCGGCGAATCAGCGGCGGATATTCATCGATACGCTTCAGATTTACGATGCATATACGGAGGCACACCGGGCAAACAGGTCATATCGGGGCGGTATGCACTGGAAAAAATCAAAAGGCCGGGAATACCTGTTTCGCACTCGGGATCGGTATGGGTACGGTAAAAGCCTGGGCCTGCGAACGCCGGAGACCGAGGCCGTGCTGGAAAAGTTTCGTAGCGGCAAGCAGGTGTTGAAAGAGCGCCTTGCTTTTTTTCGGGAAAGACTCCGGGAACAGGCTCGGCTCTGTAAGGCCGTGTCCATCCAGCGGGTGCCTCGAATCGTCACCGGTATCCTGCGAATCCTTGACCAGTACCAGTTGTTGGGTCGAAACGTCACGGTCATCGGGACCAATGCCATATATGCCTATGAGGCGGCAGCAGGCGTCTTTCTGGATAGCCCCATCTTGGCCACCCGGGATATGGATATCTTGTGGGATGTCCGTTCGCGTCTTTCTCTGGTATCCCCGGACAATGATTCGTCGGTAAAAGGGTTGCTCGACCTGTTGTGCAAGGCGGATCGATCATTTGAATTGCGCGGTCGGCAGGGGTTCCGAGCCATTAACAAGGATGGCTATATGGTGGATCTGGTAAAACCTGAACCCCGATTGATGATTAGCCGGGAACCGCGCCGGATGGGCGGCAAAGGCGACATGGAAGCAGCGGAAATCCGAAACCTGCACTGGCTGGTATCTTCCCCGAAGTTTTCCCATGTCGTGATCGGGGATGACGGCTACCCGGCCCCCATGATCTGCCATGATCCCAGAGCCTTTGCACTGCACAAGATCTGGTTGAGTGAACAATCGGATCGTGATCCGCTCAAGAAGAAAAGGGATCGGCACCAGGCCATGACCGTCGCCGGCCTGGTACACAGTTATCTGCCGCAATACCCATTCGTATCCGAGGATCTCCGGATGTTTCCCAAAAAAGTATTCGAAGCCGGCAGCAACGAGATCAAAAACCAGGCACCACCGGCAGGAATTTAAAAAACCGACAATATAAAGGAAATACGCAATTTCAACCACGGCACACACCCAACACCCAACACCCAACACCCAACACCCAATACCCATCTTTCCCTTTCCTGCTTTCCTGACCTCTGCCTTCCGTTCCCTGACTTCTGTCTTCCCCTTTTTGAAAGAGAGCG
>CAYQNS010000083.1:6211-16200 GCA_964418755.1 uncultured Desulfobacteraceae bacterium | reverse complement strand
TCAGGGTGACCGTCTCGCTGCCCCGCTCCATAACAAGAGTGGCATCGGCATAGAAGAAATCGAAGGCTTTAAGTTTGACGCTGCCAGAGGCGGCAATGGAGCCGCCCGAGATCCCGACCATATCCAGAATAGCGGTATCGGCGCGGCCAATGATGGTTCCGAGGTCGTTGCTGGTTTTAACAAAATCGACGGTGGATTTATCTGCAGCCGCGACATTGATATCGACAGCAAGATCGTTGCCTTCCGCGATGATGCCGGGAATACCTTCGAAGGCAGCAGTCCCGGCATAAGCCTTAAGAGCCGTCCAGGTTCGCCCGCTGACGGTTTGTTCTTTAAAGATGGCGAGTTGAAAATCGACACTTTCCAGTTTCAATCCGACATCGCCGACACCGGCAAAGGCGTTGAAATCGCCGGCACCGAAGGCGAACATGTCCGTCGTCACGGTACCGCCGCTACTCAGAGCAACCTGCTGTGTGGACATCTCGAGGGTGAAAAGACCGTTGACCACGAAGAAGTCACTGACCTTCAAATCGAAGGTGGCGCTGGCCTGCAGAAGCTCCCCGGCGCTGCCCGCCATATCGAGAATGACGGTGCTCTCCGAGCCAAAGGAAAGACCCAGATCAGTGGTTGTTTTGGCGAAATCGACAACGGTCCCATCGGAGGATTTTAGATTCAGGGCTACATCGACCTGGTTGGCCGAAAGGGTAAGAGCGTCGCCAAGTCCGAGAACATCAACCGCACCGGCCTCAGCCTGCACAGCGGTCCAACTCTGCTGCCCGGTCATATCGTTCATAAGAGCCAAGGTGAAACTGACCTCGGACAAAGACAAACCCGCGGCATCAGCGCTGCCGCCGTCAACACCGACAAAGGCGTCGATGTCGCCGCCGGAGATGGTCAGCACCTTGACGGCTCGCTCTGTGGTCAAGGTTCCTTTTATCACCTTAACGCTGGTGGTGGACTTCTCCAAGCCGATGACCCCGTCGAACATGACATAATCACCGATATGGATGGTGACATCGGCTTCGACTTTGATCAGTTCACCGCGATTCCCGTCGATGCCGAATTCGACTTCGTGGGTCGTGCCGCTGTTGTCAACGCCCGTAACCACCTTGACGGCACCGCCGGCGGTTTGCATCGCCTTAAAATCGATAACGGTATTGTCGGCAGCCTTTTTATTGACCAGAATGTCCGCACTGCTTACGCCTAGGGCAATGCCCGGGATCCCGACGATTTCCGCAGTGCCGATATTCGAATCGACGGCTGTCCACTTTCTGCCGCTCGCACTGTCGGTAAAGGTCACAAGGGCGAGATCGACGTCGGTGAAGCGCAACCCAAAGTCTTCGCTTCCGTCGTCGGCTTCGCCGGCATAACCGGCCAGGGCATCGACACCGGCCATCCCGAAAGCGAGAACCTCTGTATTAACTGTTGTAGCGTTGGAAAGGGTCACGGTTCGGGTTGATTTTTCAAAACCGAAACCGCCGCGAACGGAAACGGCATCAAAAAGGTTGATATCGGCATGGCCCACCACCTGCAGGTACTCGCCCTTGATACCTGCCATATCAAGCTTGACGGAGGCATCGGGACCGGTCGCCACGGTGAGATCGGTGGCCGCATAATCCACCACAGTGCCGTCCGCAGCACACTTGTTCACCTCCACACCGATGTCACTGATATCAAACACCAGGCCTGTGGGAAGACCCCGCAGATCCACACTGCCCACCGTCGCCTCCACCGATGTCCATTTGCGTGATCCTGACTGCTCACTCATCAGAGCCAGGGCCAAGTTCATGTCGCTCAGGGCCAGACCCATGTCATCATCTATGGCGTCCGTGCTGCCCGGGTAGCCCACAAAGGTATCCACCCCGTCCATCCCGATCGTCAGCATGTTCGTATTCACTGTGGTCTTGTCTGACAGGGTCACCGCCTGGGTCGCCTTCTCGAACGCAAAACCGCCTTCCACCTGCACAAATCCGAACACGTCGATCCCGGCATGGCCCACCACCTGCAGGTACTCGCCCTTGATGCCTGCCATATCAAGCTTGACGGAGGCATCGGGACCGGTCGCCACGGTGAGATCGGTGGCCGCATAATCCACCACAGTGCCGTCCGCAGCACACTTGTTCACCTCCACACCGATGTCACTGATATCAAACACCAGGCCTGTGGGAAGACCCCGCAGATCCACACTGCCCACCGTCGCATCCACCGATGTCCACTGGCGCCCGAGTCCTCCCTGCTCACTCATCAGGGCCAGGGCCAGGTTCATGCCGCTCAGGGCCAGACCCATGTCATCATCTATGGTGTCCGTGCTGCCGGGGTAGCCCACAAAGGCATCCACCCCGCTCATCCCGATCGTCAGCATGTTCGTATTCACTGTGGTCTCGTTTGAAAGGGTCACCGCCTGGGTCGCCTTCTCGAACGCAAAGCCGCCTTCCACCTGCACAAATCCGAACACATCGATCTCAGCATGGCCCGAGGCACGCATTAACGCACCCTCAGTGCCGTCCATGGACAGAGTAGTCACCGAGGTATCTGGACCGGTCACGATCTCGAGCGGCTGAGCCAGATAATCGACCAAAGACCCGTCAATCGCGCCCTGGTTAATTTCAACAGACAAATCCGTGCCGGACACGGTCAAGCCATCAATACCCACAAACGCCGCACTTCCGGCAAAGGCGTACAGAGACGTCCAGGATCTGGTCGTGTCCGTCTGATCCCCAAGCAAGGCCAGACCAAAATCCACTTCACCCAAGGCCAGCCCAAGAGCATCCCCGCTGCCGCCGTTGATCCCGGCAAAAGCGTCCACATTATCGCCACCAACGGTGAGCAGATCCACGGATACCAGCTCGCCCGTGGTCAGAGTCACCTGCTCGGTTGATTTCTCGAAACCGAAACCGCCCTGCACGGAGAAGAAATTGAAAATATTGATGGTCAGATTGCCCGAGGCCCGCAGCAGAGCACCTTCGGAACCGTCCATATTCAGGGTCATGGTCGCCCCGCCGGTGCCTGCAAGAACTTTAAGCGAGTTATCCCCGCTGTAATCGACCACGATGTCGTGAGCGGCAACAGCCTCTTCCGTATGGCTGAAGCCTGCAACGGTCTGGGTCAGCACGGCCTCGTCGGCAGCGGTATCCACGGTCACGCTCATGTTGGCAACGTCCGTACCGGACAGGGAGCCACCAAAGCTCAAATCAAGCTGGGAGCCGTTCCAGAAAGCAACCGTCACTTCGGCATCGACCAGACCGGCAAAGGTGGTATTTATGATGGATTGAACGTCTGTGTTTTCCGCGTCAAAGGAGATGGCTTCGGAGGTATAGGTCTGTCCGTCGTGGACCAGGGAAAAGGTGAACCCACCCTGGGCCGCGTCTGTTGTAATGGAAACCCGCTGGGTTTCGTCAACGGCTTCACCACCCTGCTCGTGATGGTAGGGATGGACCTCAGCGCGAACCAGGTTGGTAGAGTTGGTTGAGATATTTGCGATATCCTGATCAGCAAGATTGCCTACAAAGGAGACCAAATAGCTCTTGGCTGTGGAGGTGGAACCGTCTGCATCATAGACTACACTCACATCGCCCGAAGCAATCGTGGAGAACCCTTCAAAAGCAGTCTGCATGGCTGCGGCCATGGTAGCTGTATCACTGGAGTAGGCAATGGGACCGGAGGTTTCGCCACCGTAGGAGATGGTGAAAGAACCGCTTGCCTCCTGGCTGTCAGGGGTGACGGCCATCTGCAGCATAGCAACGTCCTGACCCGCAAACGCGGTATCATCAAAAGCCACCTGCCAGGAACCCGCAGAGCCGGTCACAGTCACGTTCGCACCGGCAATACCGGCCAGAGCCGTGTTCAGGGCACTTTCAACGGTTGCGATATCGGCATCAAAGGCCAGATCAGAAGTTGTGTAGGTCGAGCCGTTAAAGGCAAGAGAAAGGGTAAAGGTTCCAGTACCTGCGGAAGAAAGGGAGACAAGCTGGGTCTCTCCAGTGCCCGTGCTTCCCTGGGTACGGATGATGGGGTTCACGTCGCCGGTGCTCAGATGGCTGGTGACATACATGTCCTCAATGTTCTGACCGGCAAGATCGTTGATAAAGGTGATGTTGTAGCGGTGACCGTTCTTGTACGCGCTGTCGAACTTGACCCGAATATTGGAAGCATTCGTATCCAAAATCGTGGCAAAGGCGGCCTTGATATTGGTCTCGTTGGGCAGGGTCATGCTGCCCTTGAAGAGCACATTGACCGTCTCATCGCCGATCCGGATATCGTAATACCCTGTAGATCTATACGGAGTGGTAAAGACAAGCGCCTTGACTTCGCTGCTTCCGATGATCGCATCGCTCACCGTGGTCACCGAAGCGGTCACGGGTACGGGATCGGTGCGAGGGGTTTCGATGACGATATTCTTAATTTCGTCAACACCGGCTTCGGAAGCCGTCACTTCTTCGATTGCCACGGCAGCCGTAGCCGCGGTCGTAGCCACGGTCAGTCCGCCAACATCGGTCCCGGCCAGATCTCCGACAAACTCGATGGCAAAACCGGCGTACCGGTTCCCGTTCACCTGAACATTGCCCGCGCCAATGGCAGCCAGCCCTTCAAGGGCGGCGGTCACCTTGGAAATGATTTCCGCATCCGTGTCACCCGCTTCCAGAGAAACATCCTGCGTCTCGCCACCAAGCGTAAACCCGACAGTCCCCAAAGTCTCAGGAGAAACCTCCAGTTCATAGACCGCATTTTCAGATGTCGTCATCGCGTCCTGCGCCGCAACATGAACACCCTGGTTAACGGCTACTGCCAGATCTTCCGCCGCTATCGTAAGTCCGTCGATGCCCACAAACGCCGCACTAACCGCATCGGCCTGCAGGGAGGTAAACTTGCGCGTGGCATCGGCCCGGTCGGTCATCAGTGCCAAAGCAAAATCCACACCGCCCAAAGACAGACCAAGCTCGTCCTCGCTCCCGCCGTTCAGACCGGCAAAGGCGTTGGCTCCGGTGGCACCGATAGACATCATATCCACGGCGATCTCATCATCATCGGACAGGGTCACGTTCTCGATGGACTTCTGGAAAGCAAAACCACCGCTCACGCTGAAAAAGCCGAACACGTCGATGTTCAGATCTGCTGCAGCCTGGATCAGGTTGCCTTTGGAACCGTCCATATCAAGGGTCATGCTGGTTCCCGGACCGGTTAAAACGTCAAGGGATCTGGTGGAATAGTCCACCACCACGTCACCGGTATCGGCCTGGTTGACGGCCACTTCCATGCGATCGGCAGCCATGGTCAAACCGTCGATGCCCGTAAAGGCAACACTGCCGGCCAGGGCCTCCAGCGAGGTCCAGGCCCGGGTCGCATCGGCCCGGTCAGTCATCAGAGCCAGGGCAAAATCCACCGCTTCCAAACTCAACCCAAAGGCATCGGCCGTGCCGCCGTTGAGGCCCACAAAAGCGTCCACACCGCTGCCCCCAAGGGTCAACAGGTCCACATCCACCTCGGATGTGTCCGACAAAACCACGCCGGTTTCAACCGACTTTTCAAAGGCAAACCCGCCCTGAACCGAAAAGAAATTAAAGATGTTCAGGTTCAAATCGCCCGAGGCCCGCAGCAGCTCGCCTTCGGTACCGTCCATGGAAAGGGTCACGGAAGTCTCAGGTCCGGTCACGATCGTAAGTGGCTGGGCCAAATAATCCACCAGGGTGCCGTCAATTGCGGCCTGGTTGACCTCAACGGCCAAAGATTCTCCGGACACGGTCAACCCGTCGATGCCCACAAACGCCGCACTGTCGGCAACCGCGGAAAGGCCAGTCCAACTCCGGGTCGCATCGGCCTGATCAGTGAGCATTGCCAGACCAAAATCCACCCCGCCCAGGGCCAGACCCAGGGCATCTGCGCTGCCGCCGTTCAACCCCGCAAAGGCGTTCACATTATCGCCGCCCACGGTGAGCAGATCCACGGCAACCATCTCGCCCGAGCTCAGGGTCACCTGATCCGTGGATTTTTCAAACCCAAACTCGCCCTGCACTGAAAAGAAACCAAACACATCAAGGATCAAATTCCCCGAGGCCCGCAGCAGCTCGCCTTCGGAACCGTCCATGGTCAGGGACTGGTACTCATCCGTCCCCACCAGCACATCCAGTTTCTGGGCGGCGTAGTTTACCAGGGTCCCATCGGCGGCGGCCTGATTGATCTCAATGCTCATGGTGTCGACCGCGATCTCCAGACCGTCGATGCCTTCAAAGGCGGCACTCCCGGCCGATGCCTGCAGGGATGTCCATTTCCGCGAGGGATCGGTCGTATCCGTGAGCATGGCCAGACCAAAATCAACATTGCCCAGGGAAAGGCCAAGCCGGTCATCCCTACCGCCATTCAGACCCGCAAAGGCCGTTATTCCGGCCCCACCCAGGGTGAGCATGTCAACAGCAATGGAATCCCCGGTGGACAGGATTACATTTTCAGTAAACTTGTGCAGGGCAAACTGCCCGTCAAGGTTGAAAAAGTTAAAAACCTCGAGGCTCAACTCTCCGGAAGCCTTGAGCAATGCGCCCTGGCTTCCAGCCATGTCCATGATCATGGATTGGCCGGGAGCGGTATCCACTTCCAATGTTTGCGCAGCATAATCCACTACAGGATTCTCACCCGAGGCCTGATTGATGGTCACCGCGAGATTACCCGCCGCCATTTCCAATCCGTCTATGCCGGTAAATGCCGCGCTGCCGGCCATGGCCTGCAGGGATGTCCATGAACGCGCCGGATCGCTTTGATCAGCCATCAATGCCAGGGCAAAATCGACTTCCTCCAGAGCCAGCCCGAATGCATCTGCACTGCCGCCATTCAAACCGGCAAAGGCATCGACCCCGCTTCCGCCTAAAGTGAGCAGATCGACATCAACGCTGGTAGCGTCATCGTCGGCCAGGGTTACGCTCGTACTGGATTTTTCAAAGGCAAAATCGCCCTGAACGCTAAAAAAATTATATGCATTTAAATTCAGATTACCGGATGCTCTGATCAATTCACCGTCAGACCCATCCATGTTCATTGTAATGCTTGCACCAGGCCCTGTAATAACTTCCAGAGGCTGAGCCATATAATCAATCAAGGTGCCGTCAGTTGCAGCCTGATTAATTTCCACGCTTATCGTATCACCGTCAAGCGTCAAACCATCAATACCGGCAAAAGCCACACTGTCGGCAAAGGCCATCAGTGATGTCCAGCTTCTAGTTGTGTCTGCCTGATCACCTAAAAAGGCAAAAGCAAAATCTACTCCTCCAAGGCTCAATCCAAAAGCATCTGCCGTCCCTCCGTTAATACCTGCAAAGGCATCGACATCATTACCGCCGATGGTCAATAAATCCACATCAACCCTGTCCCCGGAATCCAGAGTGACCTGGTCCGTGGATTTTTCCAGAGCAAACCCGCCCTGCACCTTAAAAAAATCCGCCACACCCAGAGTCATGGTGGCCGCGGCCTGGAGCAATTGCCCGGCACTGCCATCCATGGTCAATGCCATTTCCCGGTTTGTGCCGGTAACCACGCTCAGGGTTGTAGCACCATCTGAAAAATCAATAACTTTGGTATCGGCCGCACCGTTGCCGTTGACCCGGTTAATGCTTACGGACAGATCCTCGGCACCCAAAGTCACATCAGGGAGACCAAGGAGATCTACATTTCCCGCATCAGCCGAAAGTGCCGTCCATTGCAGATCGGTCAAAGCATCATCGGCCTTTGCCCCAAACAGGGCCAGGGCAAACTCGACGTCGGTCAGGGCAAGTCCCATGGCGTCACCGGTGCCACCATTGAGACCGGCAAAGGCGTCCACGCCTGCGCCACCCACGGTGAGCAGGTCCGTATTCACCGCGGTCCCGTCTGCCAGAACCACACTCTGGCTGGATTTTTCAAATCCGAACGCCCCGTCGACCTGAAAAAAGTCTGCAATCGTGATAGCAAGATCACCTGCGGCCTTCAGCAATACGCCGTCACCGCCGGCCATATCCAGGGCCATATCGGTATCCGGACCCGTGGCAACGCGCAAGTCGGTGGCAGTATAATCAACAACTTTGGTATCGGCCTCGGCAATGGGAGCGCCGCTGACCTGATTGATGGTTACGGATAAATTTTCCCCTGATACCGCCAAGTCGGGGATACCCAGAACGTCAAAGGACGCAGCGGTTGCCTTGAGGGATGTCCAGTCAAACGCGGAAACATCCGGCTGATCTGCCAGAGGCGTCATCAAAGCCAGGCCGAAATCCATGTCGGTGAGGGAAAGCCCCATGGCATTGTCCGTGCCCGGGTTGATTCCGGCGAAACCGGCCAGATCAGAACCCCCTATGGTCAGAAGATCAGTGGTTACCACCGTACCATCGGCCAGGGTCACACTGGTCGTGTCCGCCTTTTCAAAAGTCACATATCCGGACACGGCAAAAAAATCCGCAACAGATATTTCAGCCAATCCTTGTGCACTGACAATCTCGCCCCGGGAACCGGAAAAATCGAATGCCACCCCGCGCCCATCAGGGAGATTGATAAGCACATCGCTCGAATCATAATCAATGACCGTGCTATTGGCATTACCACCGGCATCAGTGCCCGTGCCCAGGTTTAAACCGACAAAAAATTCTTCAACGGAAAGCTGCAGTTCATCACCGCCCTGAAAGGCCGCCGTGCCGCCAAGGGTCTGCAGGGAAAGCCAGGACCGACCATCAAGGGTTGCACCGCCGTCTTGGTGGACATCAAAGATACCTATGGCAAAATCAATATCCTCCAGCAGCAGGCCCGCTGCATCGTCTCCACCATGACCAATACCGAAAAATCCATCTACACCGACTCCGGAAATGCTCAGAAGGTCCACGTTTACAATGGTGTCGTTGGACAGATCGACCAGACCGTAATCATCAAGGGCAAAACTAAATTCACCACTGACGCTGAAAGCATCGGCCACACCCAGAGAAACCGAAGTCGTCAGCGAAGCATCGACATCTAAAAAATAATCATAATTGAACCATTCACCGATATCGTTGTTCTCCATGTCACTTAGACCAAGGAGAGAAAAATCGGCGCCGGGAATTATTTCCCTGACCACCAGCAGGAGCGCCCCGTCCTGCTGGTCGATATCAAAATAAAGGTTCCCGTTACCAAATCCGAACAAACCGGTACCCAAATCGAACTGCCCGGAAACAAAATCATAGGTCATGATTTCAAAGGTATCACCGGCTTCGGGCGTAAAACCGTCGAGCAGGTGTATCTCCAGGGTACCGTCCAGCTCTGCCGAACCGGCCACATGGATCTGATCATACTCACCTGTTTCGGTTCCGCCGATTTCGATAACCAGGGTGCCGTCGGAAGACTGGGAGAAAGTATCCGCATATATGATGCCCGGAGAATGTCCGGGACTGACAACACCGGAGTTGATGATATCTCCGGAAACCGTTCCGCTGCCCCGCAAGACATCATCCTCTTCGACAAATAGATCCGCACCAAACAGATCCTCGGGCGACAAATCAAATACCGTTCCAAGATCGAATTCTTCATCAGCGTCAGCATAAACGACCTGGGCACCAGAGCTGCCGCCGGATGCAACAATGCCACCGCCGGCGGGGCCGTCAAGCAAGTCTGAATCATTCTGAGAAGGGACATACAGATCAACCTGACCACTGCTTTGCGTGGATAAAAACTGATCACCGGCAGACATCACCTGATGGATTTCAGGTTTTCCCGGGTCCGACAGATCCGGCGCAATGGCCTGCATTGCGCCGATCACGGGATCTCCGGAAAGCAAAAGTCTGGGTTCCAGCGTTTCAAGTTCAAAACTGTTATCCAATCTCGGTATTTTCATATTGACACCCTCTGAAATAAATTAGCAACTGATCCGATCTGCAAAATCTGCCTGCCCCGTGAAATACGCTTCAAACCAAACGCTGCGTATTTCACGGGGCAGGCAGATTTTGCAGATCGGATCAGTTGCTAATTTAGTTCAGAGGGTGTCAATATGAAAATACCGAGATTGG
>CAYQNS010000083.1:0-6201 GCA_964418755.1 uncultured Desulfobacteraceae bacterium | reverse complement strand
GGGGGGGGGGGGGGGGAATTAAAAGCGATAAAATACTTTAATTCAAACCGCGTTAAGTGATTGAGTCATTATTCTTCCAATGCATCAGCATCATCAATGGATGGAGCAGGCTGCACCATGCTCTTGTTGCGCAGTTTGACCAGGCGTTCGATCTGGGTGAGAGATGCCAAGTGGCAGTAAATCATGGGCAAAATCTTGCGTTTACGCAGGTCCAAAAACACCTCATCGGACAGGTTGTCCAGCCGTTGTTCATTTATGGCATACGCCCCTGTGATGTTCTGAAGAGAATCTTTCTGACGGACCTTCATGTTCAAGGGTACAAACATGTTCTTTTCTTTGAACTCCCTGCAGAACTGCTGGGTCAACTGCTCCATCTGCTGTAACCCGGCCAGGTATTTCTTGACATTTTCCAGAACCTGACTCGGCTCTCCGTCCTCGTCAAACATGGCCTGACCTTCTTCCTCGTTTAAAAATTCACTTTCCTCGTCAATACACACCGTAAACCGGTCTTTCTCAGGCGTGCGGCCCAGAATAAATGGATACCCCCTGAGCACCGCCGGGATATAGGAAGCTTCCCAGCGCCCCTGTTCATCTACAAACAGATTTTCACCGGCCTTGAGCCCCAGAAGGACCACCGGTCGGAATTCATCATTTTTTGCATCTTCGAGGAAGACGATGGGATAAGTGGACGCGGCCCTTAAAAATTCAGCGCCCGTAATGTAAGCCAGATGAAGATCTGTTGCAAAAGCAAAAGAGGTGATGGGTTTAATTTTTTTTGATAGATGTTTTTCCTTGGTGATCGGAACTACTTTTTTGAACATGATAATCTCCTTGTTGGGTTGTAGTAAACAAAATGTGGGTTATGGTAATATTCATCGCGTTTTTTAAAAATTGATGCCAAAACGATCATGGTAATTTGCCTGCAAAGTAGTTTGCTTGCAAAATATAAGCCAGCCATCACGAACTGCCCTCTATTTTCCAGTGGCCATCCAAGGCTCCGTAAATAAACAGCGAATCTATCTGTTTTAATTGCACTTTTAATATTCTTTAAAGTTCGGGCAGAGCCTCCGGTTGGTACATAAAAACAGATCGCCCCATCACACAGCGTATGCCATGACACAAATTGTGCCATAGCAAATTGTGTCATGGCACACGCCAGCTTCAGACTCAAAAATTTTTGATATGGTATTGCCCTATTTTGCGGTACAGGGTTCTCCTGCTGATCCCGAGTATTTGGGCTGCCCTGGTTTTGTTCCAGCGGGATTTTTCAAGCGCCTTTAAAAGCGCCTTTTTATCGTGGTGTTCAGACCGATCGGCCGTCACAGGGGGAATAGTTGAAAAGCGTTTCACAAATTCACCGGGCAAATCACTGATGTCGATAACCGGTTGTCCGGAAACCAGACAGGCGTGCTCCATGATATGCTCCAGCTCCCGAATATTGCCGGGCCAGTCAGAAGCCATCAGCAGGCTCATCACCCGGGAAGATATCTTTAAAATTTCCTTGCCGAATTCAAGACTGAACCGCTCCAGAAAATGCTCCACTAAAAGCGGCAGGTCCTCCATTCGTTCCCGCAGAGGCGGCAGGCAGATTTCAATAACCTTCAACCGGTAAAACAGTGCTTCCCGGAAGCGACCTGCCTTGACCATTTGGCTGAGGTTCCGACTGGTGGCGGCCACGACCCGGGTATCAACCTTTATGGGATGGGGATCACCCACCTTTTCGAACTCTTTTCTCTCCAGTACCCGAAGTAATTTCACCTGGGTTTTCGAAGATATATCTCCGATTTCATCAAGAAAAATCATCCCCTGATCAGCCAGTTCAAAACGACCGATCCGGTCTGTATCGGCACCTGTGAACGCCCCTTTTACATGACCAAACAACTCATTTTCGATGAGGGCTTCCGACAGAGCCGAACAATTGACCCGTACCAGCGCCCCTTTCTTTGCCTGCCGCCGATGAAAAAGGGCCTCGCAGACCAGTTCTTTGCCGGTCCCGCTTTCACCGGTAATCAAAACCGTGTTGCCATAGTCAGCCACATTTTCGATGAGCGTATAGACCGCCTGCATCTTTTCACTCTTGCCGACCATGTTATGAAACTTGCGCCGACGCCTCAGGTCCCTTTCCAGATGATCGAGCCGGGTTTCATCCCGTACCACCATCACAGCGCCCTTCACCTGACCCTTGGCATCTTTAAGCGGCGAGGCAACCAGGCTGACACATTGGGCCTTGCTGGCCGGGTTGCCGCACTGCAGGGCATCGACAACAATTTCCCTGCCGGTTTCAAGGGTCTCTCTCACCACCTGGTAGCATTTGCCATTGCATTCCTCGGGCAGATCCCTGAAGTTTTTCCCCACCAGATCACGGGTGAACCCGCAGATCCGTCCGGCGGATTCACTGATCTGGGTGATGGAGAATGAGCTGTCAACGGTGATAATAACGTCTTTTACACTTCTGAATATGGCCTCCATATTCAACCGGTATTTTTCCCGGTCATCGAGCAGCAATTTCTGTTTCAGACCCCTGCGCGCCACATTCAATAAAGTTTTTAACTGAATCGGTTTCTGGATATAATCAAACGCCCCCAGTCGAACGGATTCGGAAGATGTATCAATATCCGGAAATCCGGTAACCATGACAACCGGGCAATTGGGTTGAAGGGTCCGGACGTCTCGCAGCAGATCCATTCCGCTTTTTTCACCCAGGTTGATATCAACAAAAATCAGGTCAAATTCACCTGCATTAATCAGCGCAATACTCTGATCATAATTTTCAGTGACATGCACATCATATCCATTGCGGGACAAAACCGTCTGCATAATATTCCGGATCGCGCGTTCGTCATCTACAACCAGTATTTTCTCGTTCATCCGACCGGATCCTGATCATTGGTAATGGGTTAGTTAGGCTTATTATATGAGACAAATTTTAAGAAGATTATCAATCATCAGGGGGAAAAACAAGCGTAAACTGAAAACCCATTTACAAACAATTCTATTCTTGGTACAAAATTTACATGCACGATGCACCATTTTTCCTGATTTCATGATCGCGCATCATCATATTACCGTTGGCCCGCCGCAAACGGTCGGGGTATAAAAAGAAAAATGAAATGACCCATGCCACCATCGATTTCAGCACATACATTACCATCACCATTTGGTTTGGGTGCAACAACAACTGCACTTTGTGCATGCTTTCGGATCTGAAATCGAAACTGCGGCCCGTAGGCTTTCAAAAATTCCAGAAAATGCTCTCTGATATCCGTGAAGAGGGGCGATATCAAAATTTAATCCTTTCAGGCGCTGAAGTAACAACCTTGATGATCTCGTAAAAAGTGTTTTGATGGCTAAGTAAAAATCTTCATATACAAGGCGTAGCGGTTTTTCAGGGAAGAAGGCATACATATGGTATGTCGAGTCCCTGTAAAAGCGCTATAACGCAGTAGATGGAGACTTTTTACGACGCCATCAACCTTTGATCAGCTGCAAAAGTATGCTCGATATGCGGCTTCCCTGAATTATTTTAAAAAAATTCAAACGAATGGGCGACGTCTTGCCGACATCAACTATGTGCAGGATCTCATTGAATGCGGTGTTAATGAATTTTTTGTCAGTATCCATGGGCTGCCACAAACCCATGATGCCATAACCAGGCGCACGGGATCATTTGAACAGACATGGACCGGATTACAAAATCTGACCGGGTTTGATGTTAATGTGATCAGTAATACAGTGGTGATCAAAAAAAATTTCCATGATATTGTTCATCTGATGCACGCCTTGCACGGCAAAAAACTGGGTGAGACACATTTGTGGAACTTTTTTGCCATGGAAAAGGCTGATACCGGAAACAATCTGGTTCAGCTCCGCCATATTGTCACATTATTTCTAGAATTACGCGAGATTGCAAAGGGTTCCCCTATGTGTCAGGATAGTTGTCGTCTGAACCTAGTACGGAATTTTCAAATATGAATAGGGCGACTAAAGGACATTGATAGTGGAATATACCCAAGAATTCAAAGAGGCCATCATTCAGAAAATTCTTTTAAATTCAGACCGTACTGTAGTAAGTTTTGCAAGAGAAGCGAGCATACCAGAGTCAACGGTAGCAACCTGGATTAGAAATACAAAAAAAACTGGAAAAACATTGAATTCAAAAAAGAGCAAAAAACAATGGTCAGCGGAGAAGAAATTTGAAGCAGTTATAGAGACTTCAGCGTTGAGCGAAGCAGAAAAAAGTGAATATTGCCGACAGCATGGGATATACCCTGACCAGCTCAAAGAGTGGAAGAAAGATTGTATTTCAGGTTGTAGAAAGAGTCCTGACCGTGAATATTTAAAAAAAGCCAAACTAAGAGAACAAGAATTAAAACGAAAAGCCCAAAGTTTAGAAAAAGAATTGAATCGAAAAGAGAAGGCCTTAGCAGAAACAGCAGCTCTTCTTGTGTTAAAAAAAAAAGCACAGGATCTCTGGGGGGATCAAGAGGACGAATGATTTCCACACAAGAAAAAAAAAAGGCCATTATATTGGTCCAGGATGCGGTCAAAGTAGGAGCCAGACAACGTAAAGCCTGTGAAATTTTAAGGATATCTGAGCGTACATTGCAAAGATGGCAGATACAGACACCATCGGCAAAAGAGGATCAACGTCGGCACACGAAGAGAGAGCCAGCAAATAAATTGTCTGCAGAAGAAAAGCTAAAAATTATCAACATCTGCAACAGTGAAAGTTATAAGAGCCTTTCGCCTTGCCAAATTGTTCCCACACTCTTAGATAACGGCGTATACATGGCATCTGAATCATCCTTCTACAGGATTTTGCATGAGCATGGGCAATTGACCCATAGAGGGAAAAGGCAGGTTAGTAAGCAGAACAAGCCAAAGGGGTATACAGCCACAGGGCCAAATCAGGTTTGGACGTGGGATATTACCTATTTGCCAGCAGTTATCAAGGGGGTATTTTATTATCTTTATATGATTACAGACATTTACAGTCGCAAAGTCGTTGCCTGGGAGGTACACGATAATCAGAGTGATGATTTAGCCTCACAGCTCATGAAGCGTGCTTATTTATCAGAAGGTGTAAGTGGCAAAGAAATTGTGCTTCATTCAGACAATGGGTCCCCAATGAAGGGTGCAACCATGCTATCAACCCTGCAGCACCTTGGTGTCATTCCATCATTTAGCCGTCCGTCAGTGAGTAATGATAATCCATATTCAGAGGCGTTGTTTAAGACCTTGAAATATACTCCCATCTATCCGTCAAAACCTTTTGATACAATAGATGTAGCCAGGACCTGGGTTTTAAAATTTGTAAGGTGGTACAATAATCACCATCGGCACAGCGGGATAAAATTTGTTACCCCCAACGACAGACATACTGGAGCCGATAAAATGATTTTAAAAAACAGGAAAAAAATATACATAGAAGCCCGAGAGAGAACCCCGGAACGTTGGTCTGGAAACATCAGGAATTGGAATTTAATAAAAGAGGTAACCCTTAACCCTGAGCATTCAAAAGATAATGTTATTGAGAAAGCAGCTTCGTAATCAATTAAGGCCGGGAACGCTATTGTGTAATGGAATTATCACCCACTCTGTAAACGCTTTTGCTTTTAAAAAGGAATTTATATTCCTGCTTTTAACTCCGCCAAAGCGATGGAAGGACGGTTAATTCTTTTTGAGGCTTTATTCAAAAAGAATTAACCGTCCTGGAACTCGCAACCCAACCGCAGGGCGGGAGATTGATGACACACTTTTTAAAGCTTTCTTAATCTTTTCTTATACAAAACACATGGAATGGAAAAGAGCTAAATAAATGTGGCCATTTTAAAGATCAATAATGTGCATTTTAAAAATGATTTAGGCGACAAGTGTCTTGACAACGACCGGTTCCAACATTCCCATAGTGTTCAAAAATTTTCCCGAATGCCTGCCTGCCAAGCCCCCTCTCTACATCGACAGCCGTTTGGCCGAAACACTGATTCCGGAACCCTACTGGCGTGCCTTTGCCCAAAACCAGTTTGGAGTGTGCTTATATCGAAAAAATGGCGCGTGCAGGGCAAGACACTGATGGGGCCTTTCCAGTGCTTATGTCGGCCAATATGGATATGAAAGGCATTTGCTATCACCAGTGGCTGATAAGAAGTAAAGTGGCGCCGAATCCACGCCCTAAAGGACGTGGCTTTGCCTTGAGCACCC
>CAYQNS010000082.1:0-16240 GCA_964418755.1 uncultured Desulfobacteraceae bacterium | reverse complement strand
CCTATGGTGAGTTGAGATCCTATAATAACATAGCTATATTAAATTAACAATGCCTAATTTTTTACCTTTTTTGAATTGAAAAAAATAAGTTTAATGGTCTTATCCTATTGTTTTTATTTGTTATTTTCATGGCTATTAAACTTGTATTAAACTAATTATTAAACTTAAAAATCGGTTTAATTTGACCCCCTCAAAAAATGCTAAGTTTAATCGCAATTGCTCATAACCGAAATGGCCTGAAATCCACTTTGTGTAAGTTTATTCTTTTTCGTCAAATGGCCCGCTGAAATTGATCGTTTTATGGTCTGGCTAACATTCTGAAATGTGCATCCAAGCTCCGCCGAAATATCTTTTTTTGCCATGCCGCTATCTGCTAATTTTAAAATTTGTTCACGATTTTGACGTTTCGAATTGTTAAAAATCCACGTCAACTTGCCGTCTTGATTTTCGGATAATTTCATATTAATGTCTGATATTTTTGGCAGGTCCCTGGTCGCAACTCTGCTTTTTGTAAAATTGACAACAAATGACGCGCCGTCTTCAGCAACATACCCAGGCGCCCTTTTTAAAAGAATGCTTGTATCTATGTTGTCTTCGCGTGCTGACGTGCCCCGCTGCCCACCGTCCTTATTGGTATGGTGCAAGAGTATTGTGGTGATCCCTGCAAATCGCAGTTCGAGCAACCATGAATTGACCGGCGCCCAGTCTTGCTTCGAGTTTTCATCAGCCCCAGGGGATAGGCTCGATATGTTATCTATACAAAAAACCTTGATTTTTAGACTTAACAGGATTTTTTTGACAGAATCCCGCCACTCTTCATTAAGCAGGTTTGCCCGCTTTAGCCCTAATTGGTTCGCGTATGCCTCAGAATAGACATATAACGGCTGTTGAAGGGATACGTCTGCACAAAGCGCTTTCAACCTGTCCTGGACGTCGGAAACGACCATTTCACCATCAAGGTATAGGCAGGCCCCCGCCCCCATAGACACCCACGGCCCGAAGTCCTGCCCGCTTGCAATCGCCACCAATAAGCCAAGGACAAACCAAGTTTTCCCGGTTCCCCTGTAACCAGTGATTAAAATGATCATCATTTCAGCCAGCCACGGGGCGAGGAATATTTTTTTAGGTGAAATTGACAAATTACAGAAAGATTTAAGGGACAGTACCGCTGATCGAAGTTTTCCAGATTCGGGTGCAAACTCTATCCGCTCCGCTTCGGCCACGGCCTTGGATCTCCGCGCCAATGCCCTTGGGTCATTGTTTATTTTTTTGGGTCCGGGGTCTGGCTGTCTTTCTCTCGGGTTTAAATCAATCATCGGGGCATCCTATGGGTTTTAAAATTTTGGTTTCCAATTATAGGAGTTCTCCACTATGCGATTTTTTCAGCCATACGCGGACAATCTTCAAGCCATTGGTCAACCTCAGACTCCAACCATCCAACGCAATGGCCCCCCAATTGCAGACGTTTGGGAAAGTTTCCAGCTTTTTCCCATCGCCAAATCGTCACCCCTGACACGCCAATTCGGTCTGTAAGTTCCGATTTGCGGATAATTCTTAACTGCTTCGTTTTCTGCATTTTTTCGATCCTCCATATTTTGGATTGCGCATAAAAAAAGACACATCATTTTATTGATGTGCCTTTTTAAATCCCATGAATCGTTATGTGAACGCAAGAAAAAAACTACTCAACTATCTATAATGATTAAGAAAAATGGCATTTAGGCCTAAATGCCAAAGCTGTTTTTAAATGTCGTCTGATTTTGAGCTTGTTTTTTGTCCATATGAAGCTTCCAGCTTTTTTATGTGCCGCACAAAATCTGCCGCTAACTTTTCTTTTTGTTCATATGAAGCTTCCACCTTTTTAACATACCGCACATAATCTGCCGCTAACTTTTGGCCGTACCGCTCATTTTCTTTTTTTTTAAGCAAGTAAGATTCTGATTCTCTTTGATCCAAAAAATTTTTAACCGCCTTGACATCGTCTCGAATTGTTCTTGACGCTCGAACAATGCCTTGTTTTTTTAATCTACTCTGAACAGTGCTTGTTCTTATTTTCGTGCCTTTTTTAAGAGATTCAAGAATCATTTTTCGTGCTGTTGGTCGGTTTTTCCGTTTGCTCAAGTGTGTTCCCAAAAAATTTTCATCACGGATCATTTTTTCTTTTTCTAAAATCGCCGCATGGGATAGTTTTAGGATTGCAAGATCGAGTTTTAACATAAGATGACGCGCCGGTGGTTGTGTTTCGCTCATCAACCGATAACAAAAACAGGCTGTTTTTAAATGGTTGTAAATCTCGGTCGATTTTTGTTTTTCAAGGTTGTAAATCGGTTTTTCGGGTGGTGTGTATTTTTCAGCCAAAAGAAGTTTTAAGACTTCAATATCGGCATGGTCAATATCGTCTATATCTTCTAAAGGTGGATTTATTTTAAAATAAAAAGTTTCAAGATGCTGCCGGTAGTCTTTTAGGATCGCTTCCGTAAATTCTATTTTTTCATTCAAACCGTTTGAAATAGAATCATCCGGTAATGTGTCGGCGCCCTCGTTTAATAATGAATAAATTTCTTTTAACATGGTGCCCCCTGTCGACTGCCCCTGGTTGAAATAATTCAGTGGAAAGCCTGTCCAGGTAACAGGCCTTGTCAAGGCGGGTAATTATTCCACCTCTATCCACTGAAACTGTTTCACCGCCTAAACTGAATAACTTTAGATCCATCCGGTTCAGCAAGTCCCACAATTTCAAGCAACCTATTTTCCCATTTTAAAAGGGCCTGCCGTTTTTCCGTGTCATAGCCGTGCCGGTTATAAACTGCCATCATGCCTTGGAGCTTATGACCCAGGACACGCTCGGCTATCATGTCATTGACGCCCATCTCTGCAAGTCTGGTTCGTAGCGTTCGCCTCAAGTCGTGTGGTGTGAATTTCTCCTCAATTCCCATTTCAGACCAATGCCGTGAAACCGCCTTAGTCAATGCCGGTCTGGTGACTGCCTGGCCGGGCTTGTGTGATGATTGAAACACAAAATCACAATCACTTGAATATGGCCGGGCCTGTTCGATCACATCAAGGGCCATAGGACACAATGGCACCCTTTGGGGCTCGCTGTTTTTCATCCGGCTTGGTGGTATGTTCCAGAAGCCATCTTCTGACAGTTCAGCCCAGGCCATGCCGGACACTTCACCGGGCCTTTGTCCTGTCAATAGAATCATTTTCAATGCTAATTTTGTGACTCTGTAAATATCCATATCAATGTTTTCAAGGTCCAGGGCCTGCCATAACAATTTTATTTCAGCATCGGTTAAAACTCTTGTACGGGCTTTTTCTTTTTTTCGCCTTAATCCGGTAAGCGGGGAATAATCAATAATGCCCCGTTCACTTGCGAAATTGAACATCCTGGCCAAAACACCCTGCAAACGATTTGCCGTTATGGGTGCCCGTTTTCGTACTCTATCCAAAAGAATAACGGCATCACGCCGGGTAATATCAGCAACCTTTCGTTTCGCCCATACAGGCATCGTGTCCTTATTAACAAGCCGCCGCCGCTCTTTGCCTGACGGGGAAACCCTCAGTTCCATTTCCCAAAATTCATCAAGCAAGTCATTAAAGGTGGGTGTGGCCTTTCGTTTTGCTTTGATTGCTTGCAGTTCTGCCCCCGGATCAACGCCTTGCTGTATGCCCATCATTGCTTTACCGTGCTTTTCTCGCGCTTCAGCAAGCGATATTCCAGGGTATTGCCCCAAGGTCATACGCCGGTATGTCCCATCAAAAGGGTACCGAAATACCCATGATTTTTTACCAGAAGGGAAAACCCGGATATACAGGCCATTATCGTCTAAAATTTCGTATCTTTGCATTTTAGATGCCAGTTTTCGGATGGTTAAATCTGTAAGTCCCATAAATCATTACTCCTTTCAAAATCCGGGGTACAGTTTGGGGTACAGTTTCAGCCCTTGTAAGGGTGAAATATAGTGAAACTATCTGAAAAGGAATATAAGGGTTTTTTTCTGTAATGTCAAGTATTAATGTAAGGTTTTGAAGTGGTTTGAAAGGGGCTGAAATACGACTCTTTTTGATTTGGGAGCAGGGGGCCGGAGGTTCAAATCCTCTCGCCCCGACCATCCATTTTTTTATAACGCTAAATCTTCGCCGGGAATATTACTGAGTACAGGTTGGAGACGCCCAATTTTTGGGCAAAGAGTGTGAATTAGAAAACGCATTTGCATGAAGAATGCGGGGGGTCATTTATCATGCAGCTTGGCACTGAAAGCCTCTATGGCCTTTGGCAGCAGTTGCCGGATAAACACCTCCCTGTCCCGGGAAATGAGTTTGCTGAATTCCGGATAGGCAGGATGGGAGGCCGACAGATTCGGCGGCTTGCCGCAGCCGCGCCTGTTCAGGTCATCAAATTGCATAACCAGTTCAAGCAGGGTGTCTTTTTCACAGACCAGGGCGTCCACCCATCCAAGGCGCCGCATCAGTTCAAAACGGATCTGATCGGCCAGAAACAGCTGAATTTCAGTCACCTTTATCTGGTTGCTTTTTTCAAGGCTGTAAAAATTGATTGCCGGACCCAGATCCAGGACCCCCATAATCAGTTCGTAATATGCCTGGGTATATTTTTCTCCGGGTAGAGCCAAAAAATAAAGGACCGGGTCGTCAAGGTCGGCAATGGTTGTACGCCGGTTGAATATGACACCGAAACGGTTTTGCCAGGCGCCGAAGCCACGCTGCGCAGCCGTTTTAAGACGATATTCGTCCAGATTTAGTAGTTTGCCCATGATTTTTTGTAATTTGTCAAAAAATATTCCGGTTCAGACATCCTTCATGACAAGCAAAAACAGTGTATACTGTAATTTTTATCATTTAGGCCATATGCCTGAAAAAAAATCAATACCCAAAATAACGACACCGGTTAAAAAACGCTATTTTCCGGGTACCAATAATTTTCCCTTCAAACCGGCTTATGCCTGATTCCGGAATGCAGAATCCGGGAGATGTACGGAAATGACCCCGGATCATTAAGGGGATCTGATAAAAAAACACTTGACAATCTTGATCATTTTGAGGTTACACTCACTACGTATCTATAAAAAGCAATGCATAGAATGCTATCTTTTTTAATTCTGCTGAAATCCTGACGACAGTTGTAATTTGAGTCAATTATATGGGGGAAACAGTATGAAACAAGACAACTTTAAAAAGACTGCCTGCCGGTTGCTCGAGTCCGCCAACGTTCAAACCAACGGTCAACATCCCTGGGACATCCGGATTCATAATGAAAATTTTTATGAAAGAGTCATGACCAAAGGCTCCCTGGGTCTGGGGGAGTCTTATATGGACAAGTGGTGGGACTGTGACCGGCTCGATGAATTTTTTTACAGGATATTGCTTCAAAAACTGGACAGTGCAGTTATCTCCTTTATCGATTCTCTGAAAATCCTCAAGGCCCGCCTGATCAATATGGGAAAACGATCACGGGCCTTTGAAATAGGCAAACGGCACTATGATATCGGGAATAACCTTTATCGTTTGATGCTTGACAAGTTGATGATCTACAGTTGCGGATATTGGGAAAATACTGCCGACCTGAACCAGGCCCAGGAGCACAAGCTCGACATGATCTGTCGCAAGCTTAATTTAAAACCAGGTATGCGGCTTCTGGATATCGGCTGCGGCTGGGGCGGTACCGCCAGGTATGCCGCAGAAAAATATGGTGTCAAGGTTGACGGCATAACGGTTTCCAAACAACAGGCAATTTTTGCAAAAAATCTGTGCCGGGGGCTTCCTGTGAAGATCCGCCTGCAGGATTACCGGAGCCTGGAGGGAATCTATGACAGCATCGTATCCGTAGGTATGATCGAGCATGTGGGCGTCAAGAATTATGCTGTCTTTTTCAAGGTGGCCCGAGAACATCTGGCAAAAGACGGTCTGTTTCTGCTGCATACCATCGGGTCGAATGAGTCGGGAGTCAATGTCGACGCCTGGATTGAACGATATATTTTCCCGAATTCAATGATTCCTTCCGGAAAACAGTTGCTTGAAGCCGGTGAAGGCCATTTTATTATGGAAGACTGGCATAATTTTGGTGCTGATTATGACAAGACCCTGATGGCCTGGTACCATAATTTCAAGAGCAACCGGGAAGCGTTAAAAGAAAATTATGATGAGCGTTTTTATCGCATGTGGACATACTACCTGCTCGCGTGTGCCGGCTGTTTCCGGGCAAGGCAGATGCAACTCTGGCAGATTGTCTTTTCTCCTGAAGGGATTCCGGGAGGGTATGTAAAGCCGTATCCGGCGGCCCCTCATTAAGTTTTTAATCATTATTGCTTTTAATTAAACCTCGGGCTATGCTTGAATGATCTGACTCGGATAAACCGAAAATAACAAATTCAGGATGCCCGGTACTAAAAATAAAATGATTATCAAATCCGCGGAGTTTATTAAAAGCGCTGTTAAACCGTCCCATTACCCAGTGGCGAACTTGCCCGAAATCGCCTTTGCCGGACGTTCCAATGTGGGAAAATCATCCGTGATCAATACCCTTGTCAATCGCAAGCGCCTGGTCAAAACCAGTTCGACGCCGGGGCGAACCCAACTGATCAATTTTTTTGACATCAACGAAACCTTCAGCTTTATTGACCTCCCGGGCTACGGGTATGCAAAAGTCCCTGCCCATATCCGAAAAAACTGGGGGCCGATGATTGAGACCTATCTTACCACGCGCAAAACCCTGAAAGGTGTGACGCTGATCATGGATATCAGGCGCACGCCGCGCCGGGAAGAGATCGATTTTATCGACTGGTTCCATGATTTAAATATCCCCAAAATTCTGATTGTAACCAAGGCCGACAAGCTGTCGAAAACCAGGCAGGCCAGACAGCTCGCCATCATCGCCGATACCCTTGGCGTTGAAAGGCCAGACCTGATACTTTTTTCCGCTAAAACGCGTCTTGGCAAGGAAATGGTGTGGTCTGTCATCAAGGATCTGATAGATATCGATATATAGGCGCTTATTAAAGTTTTTTTCTATGAAAAATAATCAGCTTCCAAAATTTCGATCCGGCTTCATCGCTCTGGTGGGAGCACCCAACGCCGGCAAATCCACCCTTTTAAACCGGATGCTGGGGGAAAAAATTTCCATCACTTCCAAAAAACCCCAGACCACGCGAAACCGGATCATCGGGGTCGTGCACCGGCCTGCGGCCCAGCTTGTTTTTATCGACACCCCCGGTGTACACAAGGCCCGCAGTCCACTGAACGTGCGCATTGTGGAGGTGGCCCTGTCAACCCTTGCCGACGTGGACCTGGTTCTGATAATCGTGGATGCATCCCAGGCTGATCCCGAATCCGAATTATTTATGGTCGAAAAATTGAAAGCTCGGAAACGGTCTGTAATCCTTGCCCTGAACAAGATCGATCTGGTGAAAAAACCGCGCCTGCTGAAACTTATCGATAACTGGACCCATGCCTTTGACTTTAAAGCAATCGTACCGATTTCCGCCCGTCACGGTCAGCAGGTCGAGGATCTGATGAGCGCCATGGAGGGCATGCTGCCCGAGGGGCCGCCCTTTTTCCCGGAAGATACCCTTACCGATGTTCCCGAACGGTTTATTGCCGCTGAAATGATCCGCGAAAAGGTTTTTCGCCTGACCGGTCAGGAAATTCCCTACTCTACGGCAGTGACCATCGACTCTTTTAAAGAAGAAAAAAAAGGTGCCCTGGTCAAGATTTATGCCACGATTCACATCGAACGTGATTCCCAGAAGGGCATCATTATCGGCAAACAGGGCTCCAAACTCAAACAGATCGGCGAAGCATCCAGAAAAGAGATCGAGCGCATGCTGGGCGCCCGGGTATTTTTGAAACTCTTTGTCCGCGTACAGAAAAACTGGAGCAAAGACACAAGGGCCCTGCGTAAATTCGGTTATTGAACCCATAACTGTCCAATACAGAGGCCGCAGAGAACACGGAGTGTGTGAGATCAGCAAAGTATAACTAGTGCCCATCCAGAAACGGTCTTTTCGCCCAAGCTCTGCGTTATACGAAAAATTTTATCCTCGGAATATCAACTATATGCCTGTGGTAAAATTTTTCGCATGCCTTGATCCTGAACGAAAATCCTCGTTTCTGGATGGACACTAACTAAATTGAGCGATTAGCCGTTAGCAGCCAGCTATTAGTTCAATGATTACAAGTGGTCTTCTATTACAAATACTCATCCGGCGGGTGCTGTTTCCCCTTACTGTAATGCCCTGATTTTTCAAAGCTAAACGCTAATGGCTAACCGCTAATTGCTCAGTTTCCTTTTAACCTTGATAAAGAATGCCGGTTCATAACATGAAACCTTTTGCATACGATCTGGATGAAAATGATTTAAAACGGGAACGGCGTAAGGCGCGGGAACTCCGGCAGAGCCAGTGGTGGAAACGGCGCCTGGCAAAAGGAATATGCTATTACTGCGGAAATTCCACACCTCCGGCGGAACTTACCATGGACCATATCGTACCGGTAGCCAGGGGGGGCAAAAGCACCAAAGGCAATGTGGTCCCGGCCTGCAAGGAATGCAACAACAAAAAAAAACAACTGCTGCCCATGGAGTGGGAGCAATATTTAGACGGCAAAACAAAACGGATGGTTTAGACCACATAAACGATTCTGGACATTGGTAATAAAAGGCAAAAACCGGAATAAAGCAAAAACCGCTATAGCAAGAGAATTGGCCGGGTTTACCTGGGCAATGATAACTCAACCTGAATCAGCAATAATATAAAAATGGGGAATAAAATTTTACAAACTGAAAGATTCCGCTGCTAATTTCTCCGCGTCATGCTTTCCCGCTCAGCATTTAATTCCATGAGCAGCGCTTCCATGGACCAGGTTTCGGAAGTAGGTGTCAGCGCTGCCCACAGTGCTTTTTCCATACCCGACTGTCGGTATGTATCAATGAGACGGTGCAGTTCGCTTTCGGTGGTTCCCGAAACAATAATGGCCCTGGGAAGGGCCGAACCCTCTCCCAGGCCGGAATTATCCGGTTCATGGAGCAGGTCCGCCAGACGGATGCCGGCCTGATCGGACAACACCCAGACCAGCGGCAGATCGGTCACACCCGCCCTTTGTATCAAACGGATCAATTCAGATTGTTGGGGAACCGAAAATCCACAGAGAAGCAGTTTTCTAAAACCGTAAAGGATGCTGTCGGAGCGGGTTACTTTTTCAAACTTGGCCTGGGACATTTTTTCTCTCACACTGGGCAGGTTTCTATTTTGCCGGTTTTGATTTTCACACTGGGAAAAGCATTCTGGTTCGTGTGCGGCAAAAACAGGGCTGAAGTAAATTCGTCCATAAACCGGCTATTGCTGGAAAAATCAACATACGTCATATTGTTGGATATCAGGTGGGCTTCTTTTCGATAATGCTCGGATAAAAGCGCCATGTAGGCTCCGCCGATGGAGCTGTTGCCCAGATATTTAAATTTCGTGCGGTCAATATCCGGCAGCATCCCGATGGTGACAGCCCTGTCGATATTCAGGTACTGACCAAATCCGCCGGCTATCCAAATCCGATCCACCATGGAAAAATCCAGCCCGGCTTCATTGAGAAGCACGGCAAACCCGGCATATATGGCTCCCTTGCTGAGTATCAGGCTATTGATGTCCGATTCGGTAAAAATGAGATCTTTTTGCATGGCGGTATCTTTGGCAAACGCCAGGATATAAGCCGTATCATATTCATCCTTCACCATACGGGGGTGTGACGGATCAAGGGCGAATTTGCCCCTCGGATCGATAATGCCGCAAAGCAGCATTTCAGATATCAGATCGATCATGCCCGAGCCGCAGACCCCCCGGGGCGGGAGATCCCCCACTGTGGTCAAAATCGGCTCAAACGTGTCTGGATTAATGGTCACCTTTTCAACGGCACCCTCCTCCGCCCGCATTCCCCAACGAATCCCGCCACCTTCAAAAGCCGGGCCGGCCGAGCAGGAGGCGGTCATCAGCCAATCCTTATTGCCGAGTACTATTTCACCATTGGTACCCACGTCGATAAAAAGCGTCAACGGGTCTTCCCTGTGCAACCCGGTGTAGATCATGCCCGAGACAATATCGCCGCCCACATAACTGGCCGGGCCGGGAATAATGAATACTGCTGCAATCGGGTTTATCCGTAAACCCAGATTTGCCGCTTTGAGAATAGGGAATTCCGAAGCCGTCGGGATATAGGGTGCGCGTCGGATATACCTCGGCTCGATGCCCAGCAGCAGATGGGTCATGGTGGTGTTGCCCGAGAGCACCACATTTTTAATATCATTTTTGGGGACCCCGGCACTGTCCAGGGCCTCACCGATGAGACTGTTGATTGTAACGATCACCATGCGGCTGAGTTTTTTTACGCCCTCTTTTTCGGCACAAACAATCCGGTTGATCACATCATCACCGCAGGCAGCCTGACGGTTGTGCCCGGAAGTCGCCGCTATAATACTGCCGTCGGTCATGTCCACCAGATAGACGACAATGGAGGTGGTTCCCACATCAACAGCCAGCCCGAGCGGCGAATGCTGTCCATTACCCGGTCTGACCTTCAATACTTCATTGACGCTTTTTTTATGCATCACCGAAGCGGTCACCTTCCAGTTGTCGTCCCTCATGGTTTCCGCCAGATCGCGTATGACTTTTAAACCTACACTGAGCCGGTCCGCATCTACCCCGGCTTTTTTCAATCCCCGGGTGAGCCGGTCAAAATCGCTTACGGAATCATCAAGGGTGGGCGGAGGGAGTTCAAGCGAAATATCCTCCAGCATCGGCGTAATATCTTTTACAAGTCCCTGTAACCGGGCCGTGGCTTCGGAACCCATGCCGGCCACCTTAAGTTTCTTTTCAAGGGCTTCTTCGGGAATCCTGGCCGTAATATTGCCGTGTACCTTTGTCAGACAGGCAAGGACATAGTTTTCCTCTTTTTCACCGTCGCTCAGCAGAGGCGTATCGACGGCCTTATAATTGCCGGACTCGATGATCAGCTTACATTTACCGCAGGAACCCTTGCCGTTGCATGAGGCGTTCAGATGGACATCGGCAATCTGGGCCGCTTTCAACAAAGTGCAGCCTTCGGGCACGACCACTTTTTTACCATCGGGTTCAAATAAAATTTCATGCCGGCCCGTTTCTTCTATTTTTTCTTCTTCACGGAACCCCTTTTTTTCCATAAACCAGATGGGGCAGGATTCGCGAAACTTGCAATAAATTTCAGGATTACGGCATTTAAGACATTCTTCACACAGATAGACATTGTCCTTGAGACAGATATAATTACTCTCTCTTTCCGGATGGCACAGACATTTACCCATCAGAGGCTATCCTTGCTTTCGTTTTTAAAAATTCAGAAATCGTCAACCGGTTAAATGATTGGCGATTTCTGATGTTGATTTTTTTGTTTGATGCGGCGCACCGCCGCATTGGTTTATCCGGCTCATGAAAAACCCGACGACCCGCCGGATGAACAGCCAATGCCGCCTCCGCTGCCGCTTGTCCCACCGAGAAAGGCGGCTGAACTCATGAGTTTTTGTGTTTCCATACTGTCACATACGGGACATGCGACAGTTTCATCACTTCTTAAAACGAGTTGCTCAAAAACATGTTCACATGCTTCGCATTTATATTCGTAAATCGGCATGACGATCTCCTTCTCTGAATATCCGATAAATTCTAATTATCATGATTGACGGTCTCCTAAAACTTGCCTTGGGCTGCATTTTATTATCATTGAATATACGATAAACACGCATCATGATCACAAAATTCACACCCTCCGTCAACATGAAAAGCCGATCCGCCTGTTTAAAGAAGGCTGTTGACGGCTTCTTCAATCTTGGCCTTGGTAACAAGTCCGACAATCTGATTTTCGACATTCCCGTCTTTCATGAAAAGCAAAGTGGGAATCGCCCGAATGCCGAATTTCCCAGGCGCCATGGGGCTGTCATCCACGTTACACTTGGTGAATTTGACCTTATCACCAAATTGTTCGGCAAGTTCGGCAACAACCGGGCCTATGGCTTTACAGGGACCGCACCACGGTGCCCAGAAATCCACCATCACAGGTGTTTCAGACTGTACTACTTCCTCTTCAAAATTATCGTCGTTGATCTCAAATACATTTTCAGCCATTTTAAAAATCTCCTTTCAATTAAAATCCGCGGTAAACGCGCACAGACAATGCGTTACTTTACACAATGGTAACGTTGCACAGTGTAACCCATAGACCGCAAAAAATATTGAACTTTTGATCCATTAATAATCTCTGAACTGATAATAACCGGGCAGGTTCCCGCATGTAAATTACATGATAATCAGCAAATTTAAAATAAGCCGACTCCAAGGGCCTGTCAAGGGGGCAATTTGTCGCAAACAAGATGAGCGGCGTGACAGGAGGCAATGTCGGAAATAACCCCCGAACCGTTTAGAAGCATTAGAAGCATTTTACGTGCCATGTCAAAAATATTTGAAATTTCCGAGAGGATGGTTAAAAATAAAAAGCAGTTGACGCAACAATTTTCGAGCCGTTTATCTTTTCGCCATACTCTGTATGGCCGCGACCTGAAACAAAGGTCGCCTTGATATCAAACTCGATGTTGGTGATGGGGGTATATGTCACCTGGGGTGTGATGGAGAGGCTGTGATCGTTCATATTATAAACCGATGTGATGCCGGGTGTGAAGTACAGGATATCAAAGGGTTCTTTGTGGGTTACTTTCAGATAAAGATAATCCATCATCATTGTCTGTTGATTGTAATAAAGGGCTCCCTGCTCCCTGCTCAAGCCAAGGCCCGCCATATTGCCGCTGTCTAAATAGTCCAGGTACCCTGTTTTAATCAGATCAAAATAATCATTGATTTCACCGCGGGTATATCCCTGACCATTTCTGTAGTATTCAAAAATAATCGTGGTGTCACCTTCTGTCAGGTAACGGATTCCCGCAAGAAAATTCAGCGCATTATATCTGTCCGCCGACAGTTCTCCCTGCCTGTCGACAACTTGTTTTTCATAATCAAAAACAATTGCCGCTTCCCCATGGATCTCGAAATTTGAAGAGATGTTTTTTGAAAAATCAAATCCTATCCGGTCTCTGGTTTCTTCGCCTATAAGAAACATGACGTCCAGATCGGTATCCCAGGTAAAAAAATATATCTTGGCCCCGTAAACCAGCTCCCGTTCGGCACTCCAATCATCGTTGATGTCACTGGATACAGGCAGAATTACCGGTGTCACGGCAATGGTTTTAAGCGGGCCGTCCATGCTTTTAATCAGATCCCCGGAAGCAAGAAAATAGCCCTCCATGCTTGCCTCCGGATCATCAAGATCTTTGGGCCGGCTGAAAAAGGCCACCGGATTCCAGGCATATCCCTTGCCCCATTTCAACACTTTTTTACCCGCATCTAGCGCAATCGATGGATTCGGCTGCAAGGATACATAGGCCTCTTCCGTCAGATCGTCGGTCTGCCAGTCTTCCTCTTCGGTATGATAGAGACCGCCCTTTAGCCGCGCATAAAAATTGACGGATTCAATCCTGTAACTTCCCTCCAGTGTCAGGTTAAGATCCGTCTCCCACAGGGTTGTGTCGTCCCGGCCATCCGGATATTTCTGATAAAAAAGGAGACTGCTTTCATCCAGACTTTTTACCGTTTCCGCTATCTCCAGCTCCGCCCTGAACGTATAGGGTTTTTTTTCAACTTCCGGAATTTCAAAATCAAGATCAAGCATATCGGACGCCTGATCCTCTGCATCTGCATGGCAGGGCAAAGCAGCCGCCATAAGAAACAAAAGCAATCCAGTGCATAAATGAAAAAATTTCATTACTGCCTTAAACTTTCCACTTTTGACATATAATTTAAAGTAAAAACTTCATCAGGCAGGTTTTTTGCGTTTACTTTTGCAAAAATAATAATCGATTTATACCCTTTATACAGCGGGCTGTCGGTCTCGATTACGGCGGGGCGAACAAGGCCGCCGCCAAAATCTTTAACATTTTTAAAATATAGCGTTTTAATAAGCATTCCCGATGAAGCGAAGCATTCTATTTTGTCCGGAAGAAGTCTTGTACCATAAACCCACATTTTTACTTTGTCATAAGCAACCGTGTTTGTTTTTGCTTTAAGGTAAAGGATATGTCCATCTTCTGCCGGTTCAACCTTTTCACAGTCGTATTCTGCGCTATAATCTACACGCATAATATCCGAATTGTTAAATACGCCTCCGGTTACCGATTGTAAACTGGTGATGCGGATAGGCTTACCTACATTCGGAATATAAAGCCACATGTTGTCCCCGATTCGCAGAGTACTCCTCCCCTTTTCGCTGGCCGGAGACAAAAAGACGGATGCAATCTTATCTTTCCCTTTTTTAACTGAATACATCACAAATTCTTTTTTTGAGCCGTCCGGTTCAATATTGATCAATTTTCTGTACATTTCAAAACTTTCCGGGTTGAGATTGCGATCAACGTTTATGAGCATTTCATTCCCGTCGAGGGCAAACACCGGTGCAGCTATGCACAGACACATAAACACTACCAGCAATATTTTCTTCATTATTTTTATCTCCAGTCGAAAATATGATTCCTAATTTTTGTTTCGGGTTTTATTGGCCACAAAGCTCTGCGGCTGTTCTTTGTGTTTGGTCCTATACATGTCCCAGGGCATCAACCGGTTCCATCCTGGAAGCCTTGTATGCAGGTTGTAAAGTGGCAAAAACCGAAACCAGCAAAACGATTGCCGACACCCAGGCAAGTTCTGAAAAACTAACTGTCGGAGACAACAAAAGATTATCCTGCCTGCCGAAAGCATACTGGATTTTGTAAATATTTAAAATATAAATCCCAACAATGCCGATAATATTACCGGCCAGAACACTGATAAACCCAAGGGATAATCCTTCCGCCAGAAATAGTGCCATTATTTTGCCTGGAGCGGTTCCAATGGCGGACATTGTTCCGATTTCCCTGATCCTTTCGTAAACAGACATCATCATCACGTTTAAAATGCTTATAAGGACAATGGCGATCATGATAAATCGCATGCTTATGGTCATCAAATCGATCATCTTGGCAATATTTGAAAATGGAGAAAGCTTTTCCCATGTATGTATTTCAAAAACAGTTTTTCCTTTTTCATTTTTAAACTTTGCCAGGGCGGATTCAAGGTCTGCATAAACCTCGTCGAGTTTATCAAATTTTTTAATCCGCAAAGCAATTTCTATAATTTCCGGTTTTTCCATTCGAAGCAAAGATTGAGCATCCTTTATATGCATATATCCTTCCTTGCCCTGGGGCCCTAAAATGCTTTCTATAATACCGGCCACCGTGAAATTAAGACCGTTTACAGAGCCATCCTTATTGTTGGCTACAAGCACCACGGATGCTCCAATTTTAATCTTCAAACCTGCGGCCAGTTTTTCAGGAATAATGATTTCTCCCGGTTTGAGCAGGATATCCGGTATTTGGCTGCCACTGAATTTCATGCGCTCACTGACATTGGGGCAAACTTTGATTTCCTTTTTCGGATCAATCGCATTTAGGCGGATATTGGTGGTTTCCGTATAATTGCTAAGCATGGCGCTTAGCTTGATTCTTGGTGCATACGCCTCAACATCCGGATTGTCCTTGAGTACTTTTTCGAGGGTTTTGTAACCTTTTTGATTAATGACCAGATTTAGCGGCGAAGTATCTATAGAAGAAACATAACCTTTTTTATGGATCTGCATATGAGCCAGGTTCGAGTCGGTAATCTGGCCGATCATCATTTCTTTAAACGAGCCGGCAAGTCCTGAAAAAAGTATTACCATCAATAGGCCGAGTGTGATCAGCAGGGATGTCAGCAAAGTTCTTCTCTTATATCGCATCAGGTTCCGCAGGGCCATTTTAAAAATTCGAATCATTATTTTTCTCCCCCATTATTTTTTCCGGCTACACAAGTTTTCCATCTTCTAATGTATGAATAACCTCGGCTTCTTCCATGACTCCGGGATCATGAGTGGAAAAGATGAATGTCGTTTTGAATTCATCCCGCATGGCGCGCATAAGACGAATTACATTTACTGCAGATTTTTTATCCAGATTTGCAGTCGGCTCATCTGCAAGAACAAGTTTTGGCTGTGTCACCAGAGCCCGGGCCACTGCAACTCGCTGCTTCTGGCCTCCTGAAAGCTGGTCGGGAAATTTATCTTTCTGATCCAGCATTCCCACTGATTCGAG
>CAYQNS010000081.1:0-16308 GCA_964418755.1 uncultured Desulfobacteraceae bacterium | reverse complement strand
CCCGTGCCATGGTCAAAATGCCATTGCTTTTAATTTTGGACGAACCCTGCCAGGGCCTTGATAAAGAGAACCGGCATATGATTATGGAACTTGTGGCGTATGTTGGAAGGCAGACAAACACCTGCCTTTTGTACGTCACCCATCATCGGGATGAAATCCCGCAGTGCACGACAGATATTTTAAGGCTGACCGGGGCCTGAACCGCTGGTTTGTTACAAATTTTTATTCATCTATTGTCTTCCTTCCTCGTTCCTTTAACGCAAATATAACCATTAGGGCAGTGGTGATCACGAGAGTTGCGCACTGCTAAAATAATTTTTTTTGGTTCTGCCTTGACAATTTATTACAATGATGTCACCATTGTAATAAATTAATATTCTGTTATTGTAGCGAAGGAGATTCCATATCGAATTTTTAAAGAAAATAGAACCCACCCGTGCTTATCAGGGGGTTGTCAAACAATTGGAGGATGCCATCCTTTCCGGTAATCTCAAGCCCGGCGAGAAACTTCCCAGTGAAAGGGAGTTGGTTGATGTTTTTGCAACAAGCCGTCGTACCCTTCGGGAAGCCTTTCGTGTACTGGAGCAAAAGGGATTGATTGGTATTAAAGTTGGTTCCAAAGGCGGAACGTTTGTGGCCAATCAGGTGGGCGAAAAACTGGTTGAAACCCTTTCCTTATTTGTACGGAGCGAAAGTATCTCCGGCAGGGATCTTGCCGAGTTCCGTGCATTGACCGAAGGTACGGTTGTTGAACTGGTGGCCCGGCGGGCGACGAAAGATGGGGTGGACCGCATCGCGGAATCTGTTTCCGTGATTGAAGAAATGCTGGACGAAGAGGCCATTGACAAACAGATGTTTGTTGAAAAAGAGATGGCATTGCATCAACTGCTGGCCGATATATGTGGTAATGCCATGTATGCTCCCATTGCAAAAACAATATATGATCTTTTGCTTCGTGATGCATTTTTAATGGATCACATTGATGCCGAATATGTCGAAACTGCCATAAGCGACTGGAAGAATATTCTTGATGCCCTTCGGTCAAAATCGGCAAAAAAGGCAGGTGATCTAATGAAGAAACATATCCTGGGGTTTGCAGGGTTCAATGAAAAAGAAGGGAAACGTGAATGATATGATGCACAAATCGGGTCGGTTGTGGGAAAAAGCGCCCTTTGCCGGTTCCTACGATGCCGTCATTATCGGCGGGGGCATCCATGTCAATTCAGCTGTTTTTCCAAGGGCCTGTTATTGGGGTGCCGACAAAAATCCTGGTGGGTGTAAATTTGAAACACCCAATAGGACTGTTTATCTCTGTGGCCATGGGATTTAGCCAGAGTATGGCCGATGCGATTCTTCTGGCAGGAGAGGAGACGGGTCTCTCTCCTGCCGGGGAGCATATTTTTTACCGGTGGTCGGGTAGTTATTTTTATATAAACCAAAGGAGGACGTTATGAGGCTTAGTAAATCGTTGTTCATTGTACTGTTGATTGTATTCTTTCTTTCGCCTGTTCTGTTTGCAGGGGTGAAAGATGAGCTAAAGATTGCCAAATGGGAAGATATTAATACCTTTGATCCGGGATGGCTCACCAGCGGGGATCGGGAGTTGACCATTATGGACTGCCTGTATAACGGGCTTGTCAAATATGAAGAGGGAACCTGGAATGTGGTTCCTGATCTGGCTGAATCCTGGGCCATGTCCTCTGACGGGAAAGAGGTCACATTCAAGCTGAAAAAAGGAGTTCAGTTCCAGAAAGGATATGGCGAACTGACCGCTGAAGATGTGAAATTCTCCTTTGATAGGATCATTGATCCTGAGAGTTCGTCCACGGAAAAGGGGAATTGGGCTCAGTTGGATCATGTTGAAGTGATTGACCCGTACACCGTCAAGCTTGTGTTAAAGGCTTATATGGCAAATCTGTTTACATCTGCTCTGCCATACAATAGCGGTATGATAGTTTCTAAAAAGGCTGCCATGGAAAAAGGGGACAAGTTTGCCCTTGATCCTGTGGGCAGCGGGCCTTATGAGTTAAAGGAGTGGGTCCCCAAAAAACATGTAAAATTAACAGCCTTTGAAGGATACTGGGGAACCAAACCTTTTGTGAAGAATCTTACCTTTGTTCCCATTGTGGAGGATGCCACATGTGAGATGGCACTGAGAACCGGTGAAATCGACGTTGGACGTGTCTCTTTAATAAATGCACCTGCCTTTGATAAAAATCCCAAGATCAATCTGGTTATCAAACCCGCCCTGAAACACTGGTGGATTGGATTTACCACTAATAAGCCCCCATTTGACAACCTGAAATTAAGGCAGGCGTGCCGTGCCGCCATTGATGTGGATAAAATTTTACTGGGCGCGTTTTTTGGGGTTGCCCCCAGGGCAAACACAATATTGCCTCCGGGTCTTTTAGGACACTGGAAGGATGCACCCGCTTATAAAGTTGATCTTGCCAAGGCCAAACAGCTGCTTAAAGAGGGCGGAAAACCGGACGGGTTCAAGGCAAGCCTTTATATATGGCCGGACGAACAGGTCAAAATTGCAGCCGAGATCATCAAGGCCGACCTGGCTTTGATTAATGTGGATGTGGAAATTTTGATCAAGGAAGTGGGTGCATTTAATGATGCCACTACTTCGGGCGAGCCCGATATATACATTTCTTACTATAATACCACCATTGATCCTAGTTATGCTTTTTCATGGTTTATCACGGGTGAAAAATGGAACCTGAGCAAGTGGTCCAACAAGACTTACGACGACCTGATAAATGCCGGTATGGTTGAACGTGATAAAGCAAAAAGGGCCGCCATCTATGTGGATGCACAAAAAGAGATGGATAAGGACTGTTTTGCCATATGGCTGACCAATGGCGTCAGGGTCGTCGCCGCCCAGAACAGTGTTGATTTAGGAAAGCTCTACCCGGATGGACGTCTGGCACCCTGGCAAATGGGTTTGAAATAACATCTATGTTTAAGTTTTTGATTTTATTGGCAACATATGAAATAAAACCTAAAACCTGAAGCTTTTAGATAAAACTCTCCATTGACACATTCTGTTAATGGAGAGTTTTATTCCCATAAAACAAAGGTTGTACATATGCTTAAATATATCATAAAAAGAAGCCTTTGGACAATTCCCACCCTGATCGGAGTGCTTGTTCTACTGTTCAGCCTGACCTATTTTCTTCCCGGTGATCCCGCCACGGCCATGCTGGGCCCCCGGGCAACACCTGCCCTGGTGGAAGAGCTAAACAACAGACTTCACCTTGACCGGCCCCTCCCCATTCGCCTGGGGTATTATCTGGTTGGGGTGGTAAAGGGTGATTTGGGCACCTCTGTCTGGTCCGGACATAAAGTATCTGAATTAATCCTGGAAAATCTTCCCCACACTATTCTTCTGGCGTTTTGCAGTCTGGGTTTTGCCTCTTTATGCGGCATTTTTCTGGGAGTGTTTGCCTCCATCCATAAAAAAAGCAAACTGGGTACCGCTGTGGGCATATTATCCCTGGTGGGGGTCTCCATTCCTGATTTTGTTGCCGCTCTTCTTTTAATGCTGCTTTTCTGTATTCAGTTTCCTTTACTGCCCTCCCTGGGGGCCGGAGCTGACGGAGATATCCTCGACATAGCCCTTCATCTGGTTCTTCCCTCTCTGGCTCTGGCCATCACCTGGATCGGCTATCTTGCAAGGCTCAATCGGCAGTCCATGTTTGAGGTACTGGAATTGGATTACATCCGGACGGCAAAAGCATACGCCATTTCCGGAAAGACCCTGTTTTTCAGATATGCTTTGAAAAATGCCGCCATTCCCTCCATTGCGGTAATGGGTATGGGAATGGGAAAACTTCTGGGGGGAGCGGTATTTATTGAGATTATTTTTAACCGTCCGGGATTGGGAAAAATGGTTGTGGATGCCGTTTATGGAAGGGATCTCCCCGTTGTACAGGGCGGAATCCTGATAGCCACACTGATGTTCATTATAACCAATTTGCTGGCAGACATAGCCTATGCCTATTTAGATCCCAAAATCCAATACGATTAAAGGAAGGTGGATATGAGTGATATAGTTTTAACTGAAAACAAAATGACTATTACCATGCTCAAGCCTTCGATGATGGAGAGGATAAAGGGCGGTTACAAGGCCATCACAAAAAGCCGGGGCGGTGTGGTGGGCTTAAGCCTTGTCGGTTTAATGGTTTTATGCGCCTTGTTTGCTCCCTATATCTCTCCTTTTGGTCCCGATGTTCAGGATATCATGGGTAGATTCTCCGGTCCCACGGCCAAGCATTTTCTGGGAACCGACTATCTGGGACGTGATATTTTATCCAGGTTGATTTACGGCTGCAGGATTGCGGTGCTGGTTTCCTTTGGTGCGGTAACCATGTCGGCAATAGTCGGCGTTATCATTGGTGTCGCTGCCGGATACGGGGAAGGCACAAAACTTGATTATGCCGTAATACTGCTGTTTGATATTGTACTTTCTTTTCCCCAGGTGATTTTAGCCCTGGCCATTATAGCTGTCCTGGGAACCTCGCTTTTTAATCTGATCATTGCCCTGGCTGTTACAGCCTTTCCTTTTTATGGCCGCATTGCAAGGGCGCAAACCCTTTCCGTGAAGGAATCAGACTATGTCAAAGCCTGTGAAGCGCTGGGGGTAGGGCATATAAGAATTATTTTCAGGCATATCATACCTAATATTTTAACGCCGATCATTGTATGTGTGGGAATGGATATGGCCACCATGATTGTCTACGAGGCCGGCCTTTCCTTCCTCGGCCTGGGTGTTAAACCACCCACTGCATCCTGGGGAATTATGCTCCAGAATGGATATAAATATATTATGACCTCTCCATGGATGATATTCTGGCCTTCCCTGGCTATTGCCCTGGCAATGGTTGCATTTACCCTGTTAAGTGAAGGATTAAGGGTTGCCTTTGATCCAAAGGAGCGTAAAAGATGACGGCTAAAACTTTACTGGGAGTCAACTCCCTGACCCTGGATTATATGTTGGGCTCAACCCGCATGAGGGCGCTGGACAAGGTGAGTTTTCATCTGAAAAAAGGAGAGGTCCTGGGTGTTGCCGGGGAGAGCGGTTGCGGGAAATCCACTCTGGGTCTGGCTATTATCGGCCTGCTGCCTGAAATCGCGGAGATTCGAAGAGGTGAGATTAACTTTCATGATGATGACCTTCTTAAACTTTCCCGGGAAGAAATTGATCAAAAAATCCGTGGACAAAAGATTACCATGATTTTTCAAAACCCCCAGAATGCCCTGAATCCCGTATTTACAGTAGAAAGGCAAATGACGGATATTCTAAGGGTTCAGGACAAAAACAACGGACGGAAAAAGCAATCGGCAAAGGCTTTGAGACAAAAAGCCATTGAACTGCTGAAGCTTACCGGCATAGCTGATCCCGCCCAGCGAATTTTAAACTATCCTTTTGAATTTTCAGGAGGAATGAAGCAGAGGGTCATGATTGCCATGGGCCTTTCCTCGGGCACCGATCTTTTGATTGCCGATGAACCCACCACAGCTCTTGATGTCACCATTGAGGCCCAGATTCTCGAACTTTTGATGGAACTTACCGGAAAGCGGAAAACTTCTGTTTTATATATTTCCCATAACCTCGGGGTATTGTCCCAGATTTCTCAGAACATCATGATCATGTACGCAGGCAGAGTCCTGGAGATGGGGCCCACCAGTCAGGTGCTGGGCGATCCCAGGCATCCCTATACCTATGCCCTTGTAGAATCTTTACCCAGCAAACATGTCAGGGGGAAAAGACTGCTCTCTATTCCCGGTCATGTTCCTTCCCTGGACAGACTGCCGTCGGGATGCAGCTTTCATCCCCGCTGCCCTTTTGCCGAAGATGAGTGCAGCCAGACAGTGCCTTTTACCGTGGAAGTAGCCCCGGGCCACTGGTCAGCCTGTTTTCTGGATCAAAAAAGAGGGAGGCAAAAATGGCAGTGGATTTAATAGAAATAAAAGATTTGAAAACTTATTTTTATGTTGGCAAGGGTATTTTGTCCAAATTGTTCGGCAATGGGCTGCAGGTTGTGCATGCCGTGGATGGTATCAGCATGGCAATCGGCAGGGGACGTACCTTTGGCCTGGTAGGGGAGAGCGGTTGTGGGAAATCCACTCTTGCACAAACCCTTTTCAGGCTGGTGAAACCCAAGGCTGGTGAAATTCTTTACCAGGGCCGGAATATTTTTAAAATGGATAAAAACGAACTGTCCCAATATCACCAGAAAGCCCAGATGGTGTTTCAGGATCAATTTGGCTGTCTTAATCCCAGGATGACGGCAGGTCAGATTATTGCCGAGCCTTTTCAGGTTCACCGAAAAGGGACGAATGGAGACGGCACGCTGGGCGAGAAGGTAGCTTCTCTTTTAGATTCCGTGAACCTGTCACCTGAGGCAGCTCTTAAATTTCCCCATGAGTTCAGCGGCGGCCAGGCCAGGCGTATAGGTCTTGCCAAGGCCCTGGCACTTAATCCCGATTTCATGGTTGCCGATGAGCCCACCTCAGGGCTGGACATCTCCACTGCTGCAACGGTACTCAACCTGATGCAGGATCTCCAGGAAAACCTGGGCCTCACCTATCTATGGATCTCCCATAATCTAAATCAAGTCAAGTACATGTCCGATGATATTGCCGTGATGTATCTTGGAAAAATTGTTGAAATGGGTAAGACCAAGGATGTCCTGTCCCATCTGTCCCATCCTTACAGCAAGGCTCTTATTTCAGCCATGCCCCGGGTGGGCGAAAGTTCAAATGTCAAGAGGATAGTCCTGAAGGGAGAGATCCCCAGCCCCATCAACCCGCCTTCAGGGTGCAGCTTCAGAAGTCGGTGCCGTTATGCCATGCCTTTGTGTAAAGATGAGGAACCCGGTTTGACCAACCTTGGCAATGGGCATTTTGTCGCCTGTCATCTGATGGCAGGATAAAACCTTTGTGGGGGCCGTTGTTTATATTGATTGCAGGTATTTTGATGGTCCATCTCCATGCCGGGGCATGGAGATGGAGAAATATCGGATTTTTAGCAGTTTGAAAATCGAGTTATAAATTTTGTTCGGCCCGGGGCAGAATAGTTTTCAGGGTTTGCATCACATCGTCAGGCAAAGGTTCAACCTGATGCGATGCCAGCAGGTGCTGCACTTTTTCCCGGAGAACCAACTCTAAGGGTTTGCTCCCATCCTTATGCCAGTTCTTGTAAGTTTGACGGTCAAAAACGTTTGGATACCAAGTTTCTTTGAAGTGCTCCAGTGTATGCTGCTGATCGGTAAAATTACCTCCGGGACCTACTGCATCAATCACCTCTACGGCCAGAGTATGGGAATCAATGGGCGGCACTTTTTTGAAATGATGTACCTGGCCGATAATTTCGTCGCAAAGCAAAATCATTTCCAGAGAACACGACATGCCCGATTCCAGGTAACCCACATCGTGAGCCAGATTACTGCCCGCCATGCCGATTTGAAAAATAGACATCGCCGCTTCCGTGGCTGCCTGAAGATCAGGCAGTTTGGAATCCGAATGACCACCGTAGTTAAAATCCGGTAATTTGTAATAGGCAGCCATCTCTTTCCCCATAAAGCAATGCTGGTAAGCATCCGGTCCATTATAAACACAAACGGACGTTTTCATGTCCAGAGGGCCGCTGTTGCCGCCGTATATCACAGGGGCACCCTTTCTTGCCAGCTGGGCAACGACCAGACCGCTCAAAAACTCAGCATTGGTTAGCACAAGGGCACTTATAGGGGTCACCGGTACCGTGCCGCCCATCATGGTTCCGGCTGCATAGGTCACAGGAATTCCCTTGCGGGCACAGAAGATAAGTTTTTCCATGGAGATGGAAGGATGAGTCAATGGACTGATGGGTTCTGCGTATTGAATAATGAACGGTTTTCTACGGAACTCTTCCTCCTCTCCGCCACGTACAGCCACCGCCATTTCATAGATATTCTGCAGGCCTTCAAGGCTCCAGCTGGTAAAAAAAACAGGCTTGGTCGTGTTGGTGCAAACACGGAAGAAATTGTGACTGTCGGAAATCGAGGCAGGGACTTCGTGGGTAGCAACACTGCCCATGCTGCCGACAAAATTAATATTAGGAAGAGCATCACAAAGCCGCGCTGCATTGTTCACATCTTCACCATGGGTAGGACGACGTTCACCTGTATATGGATCAATAACATAGGGTGTATCCGTGCCTGTGCCGAAATGGCTGTTACGTCCCTCCATATACATGGCGGGATAACCTTTTCGATTGTAGATGGTGATTCGGTGCGGTGCGGTCCGCAGTGCCGCATCTATTAAATTAGATGGAATTTTGACCCGGGACGGGTCACGAACATCCGCACCTGCCTTGCCAAGCAGATCCACGGCCTCCTGCAGTTGAACATCCACACCGGTTCTTTCCAATACCTCTAAGGATGCTAAGTGAATTTGCTGCATTTGATCCGATGACAAAAGATTTAGTTGAGGGGTAACAACAGGTTTATAGGTTCCGACTGAATTCATATTGGTCATATTTTTTCTCCTTTTAAACATCAAGAATCATAAAGACAACGATTTTATAATTTCGGTTCCTTTGCTTAAAATATCATTATGATATTCAGGGCATTGGAGATTGTCAAGCAGTTCCTGGGTATACCGGCGCAGGCCATCCCCGGCCTTGGGGCAGCCCTGAGACTGCCAGGCATCCAGGCTTATGAATGGCCAGATTTTGCTGTTGGCAAGGGGGTCTTTGAATTTTTGCATTGTCAGGTCCGAGGCCAGATAGCTTGCCCCGGGCCCTAAACGGATAATTTCTTCGAGGCCGACTTCTTCTGGGGCCATTGAAAACCCCCGGGTGAATTCCCGGGCCATACGGATGATTTCAGCGGCATAAACAACCGTTGTTGGTGAAAATGCCAGGGAATCAAAGTTGTTTCCCACAAAGGGAACCAGCCCTGCCTTTCCCAGGACACTGGTCAAATGGTTCTGCCAGAGCATGCCGCTTGCCATGAGGTCCGGTCCCCTTCCCATCCAGCCCCCCGATGTGCCGCAATGGGGGATGTGATAATGGGCCATCATTTCGGCCCCGGCCAGGTTGATCAGCATGCTCTGGGGCGTATAATAGCTCTGCATGCTTTTCATGTCAAATGCGGCCGGAAGGCTACCCAGTATAATGGGCGTGCCTTCCTTGAGCAGCTGGCTGTAAACCAGCCCGGCCAGTAATTCGGCCATGAGCAGGGCCAGGGTGCCCCCCGGAGTGATGGGGCAGGTGGCCCCGGACATGCCGTAATTTGAAAAAATAAACGGCATTCCCCTGGAAACCGTGGCATCTATTTTAACGGTGGTCTCCTGATTGAGGATCAGCGGTGTTATGGGATTGAAATAGGGGAGTATGGATGACCGGGTGGCGTCTTCTCCGGCAAGGGCATCGCACATGGCCAGGCACTGCTCAAAGGTTTTGGGTTCAGAAATCAGAAGGGTCAGGGGCTTTTTCGTGTTGGCCAGCATTTCAAGAAACCCGATCTGTTCGGCCTCTTCTGATGGGCAATCCTGTATGACACCCGGTGTAGAGATGGTATCAAACTCATCGAGGGCATCCCCAAGCCGGGTGGCCTGGACCATGTGATCCCGTCCAAAGGTCACCACCTTATCGGTAAGCGCGTCCTGATAATACAGGTTGGTCACACCGATGCCGAATATGGCCCGATCGGTTTTTTGGCTGTCCAGGGTAAACCCGGGTGCACCATCCCTGCACAAAACATCTATTCTGGAAGGGGCAGATGCAATGGCCCATTGTGTAATCTCCCGGGGAATGCGCACCGTGTTTCCCCCGGCAGTTGAACCAATCTTTTTCTTAAAGATGTTTCTGGCATTTTCATCGTCCACCCGAACGCCTGTTTTCTCGAGGATGGTCAATGCCATATCGTGTGTTTGACTGATTTGCGCTTCTGTCAGTACATTCAGTTCTGCTTTGACAATGGACACAATTGTATTCTCCATGCTTTCACTTGAGTTGAGTGATTTTTAAGTCGATCTGTATAGATCTCATGCGCATGTGGATTCAAGAAAATTCTCGACATATCCATGGGTATGCCTGCGGTTTTCATAAACCTTGCTACATCAAGATCTCAGCCCAGCGATTCCCTGATAATCGTTCAACTCAGGTTTCAGTAATCTGTCAACTGCTGTTTTCGCCGCACGATCCAATCCTTTAGTTCCTGCTTCAATCCGTTGTCCATGGATGGTTTTTTATATTCCGCCAACCGCTTTTCGAGCAGCTCGCTTGCCTGGTCCGCCGCATCCTTGCCCCCTTTCTGCATCCAGATCTCATGGCTATCGCGGTTGCCAAGACCACCTTGGTAAAGGCTGCGGAAATTTTCAAAGGTGTCGGGATGGGTGAGATACTCACCTTTGGCCCCCATAGTCAACAGGGAGTCCATGGCAATGGTTTTTTCGGTAACCGCAACTTTTTGTCTGGACGCCAGAATAAAGCGGCACATCTCTTCATCCATGAGCCATTTTTCAAGGCTTGTGGCCAGATAGGAGCTGAGCATGCCAAAGGCATGCAAAATATAGTCCGCCCCGCTTTCAATGGCCGTGTTCAGGCAAAGAGCGCTTTCTGCCATGGCCTGCCCGTCGGGAATATGGGCATCACAAAGCGCGCCGCCGGTGCGGCTGGGCAAATGATACAATTTAGCCAGCTGTACCAGACCTTTGGACAGGATCAGCGTTTCCGGAGTGCCCAGACAGGAGGCCCCGTTTCTCATATATAGGGGGCAGGATGTGCTGCCGTAGATCACCGGCGTTCCAGGGCTTACCAGTTGACTCAACACCACGCCGGCCAGCAGTTCGGCATTACCCAGGGCCAGTGCACCGGGAATGAAAACCGGAGCGCTGGACCCCAGCAGCAGCATGTTGGTGATGGCGGCGGGCTGGCGATGATTTGCCAGTACCATCAGGGCTTCTGCCTGATCCGGTGCATATTGCAGGGGGGACAGCGGGCTGATAATACCTAATGTGGCGGGTTGCGCCTGCAATTTTTCTTTGCCCCCGAAAATGATCCCAAGCATTGCCAGGCAGTCTTTTACAGCATTGACATCCTGGGTGTTGGAGGTCGCTGCCACATCACACAGGGTCAGGTCCTGCCACATCATATCCAGATGGCTGGTTTTGGTATCCACGTCATGGGGATGCACGGATTCATGGGCCGTCATTTGCTTGAGGGGAGAGGTCTGAACCAGCTTGGCTATTTTCCGGTAGTCCGCCATTGTGCCAAGGCGCTGGGATTTATCTTTTTCGGCAATATACACCTCCCCGCCGGTGCCGCATAGCACCGGGGTGCCATCGCCGATGTGAAGATTTTTTTCAGGGTTCCTTGCCCTGATATCAAATTTGGCCGGCGCACTTTCCGTGGCAGCTAACACCTGTTGCTCGGTAAAAAACACCCTGGCACCGTGCACTTTAAATCCATGCCGTTTAAAAACAGCCAGGACCGTTTCACTGTCCATCACAATTCCCTGCTCCTGCAAAAGACGCATGGCGGCATTGTGAATTTGTTCCAGATCGTTTGTATTAAACGGTTTGTTCACTGAGAATAGCTGTGTCATGATGGTTCGATACCTTATTTTGTCTAATTTTATGAACATAAACCGCCACTACACCAGAAACAATGAGGCCTGCGGCACTCAAACCCGCAGAGGTGCCGAACAGGATCTTGTAACCTTCCGCACCGGGGTGGTGATCCAGGATTCTGCCGGCCCAGGTATAAATAAAGGCATCCGGAGCAAAGCCGATGACAGATGCGAATCCGATGGCCGCACCACTGATGGCGGCTGGTATCTTCAGGTCTTCCACCAGTGAAAAATAAACCCCCCTGATGGCGTACATGGCAGCAAACAGGGCAATCACCAATAAAATGAGCATGGTCGCCCAGGTTTTATCCACCGGTGACAGATAAATGCACAGGCCCGTGACAAACAAAAGGACGAATGAAATAAACAGGACCTTGGGACGGGAACCGATTTTGTCCCCGATAATGCCGCCCACAGGGCCGGCCAGAAACTGGCATCCATAGGTCCAGAATGTCGCCCAGAAAGCCACCGATGCCGTGGAAATACCCATGACGTCGGTAAGGTATGGCGTATAGTAATTGCCGATGGCCATGGCGCTGTAGCAGGAAAACACAATAATGGCGATGGCCCACACCAGGGGCGATTTAAAGGTGGCGAAAATATCCTGCATCAAGGACTCGTTGGGTTCTTTTTCCATTGAATCCTCAAAAAAGAACCAGGTTAAAATCGCCGCGCTCACTGTCCCGGCACTGATGAAATACAGGCTCCAGGTCAACCCGCTTTGTTCAGCGGCAAATTTGGCAAAAATGCCTGCTACGGCAAAACTGGCAAGGGTTGAAATTAAACCGCGAATTCCTTCTAAAAGTCCAAAAAACTTACCCTGCTCAGCAGGTCCGGCCATGTCCTTGGTGGCCCTGATATAAGCGGCCCAGAATGTCAGGGTCGTGGAAACGCCCCATGCCCCATGAACGATCACCGTCATGACAAAGGAGGGATAGGAGGCAAAATAAAACCCTAACAGCCCTGTAATCAGGTAGGACACGGACAGGAGTTTGCGGGCTGAAATGCGATCGGCCAACCATCCGCCGGGCCAGTATGTGACCAGTGCACAGATACCATAGGCGCTCATGGAAACGCCGAAATCCGTATGGTTCAACCCCAGCGCTTCTTGGAGGGGGGTGTAAAACGTATAGCGGATATAGGGCAGCAGGTAGATAAATCCGCCTCCCCAAGCCAGAATACACAGTCTGAAATATCTTATTTTGTCATTTTTACTCATTGAAAGCATCTCTATTTATCTCCGTAGTTAACCAGTTGTTGTTCGCCTTTTTTTCTAATTTCCACTATCGCTTCAATCACCTTGTCTGAAAGCCCTTTTGGTTGATGATTTTTCAGGATTTCAGCTACTTTTTGGTCGGCCTTTTCTTCCAGGGTCATGGCGCCGCCGGCCACCCATGCGTCAAAAGAGTCCTTACAAAACAGTTTTGCCTGCCAGGATTCCTTACGCATGTGGTCCACGGTGTGTTGTTGTGTTAGAAACTCTCCACCGGGACCGACGTTGTGGATGACTTCTTCTGCCAGGGTTTCCGCATTGACCTCGATGCCCTGGACAAGCCGTTTGACCCAGCTTATAATTTCATCTCCCAGGACCATCATGGCGCAGGAGCAGGCCATCCCCATATCCATATATCCCACATCATGGATAATGCTGACACCTGCCAGGGCCTGAACCACTGCATCCAAAGCTGCCTCGGCGCCTGCCTGGGCATCGATGGTTTTGGCATCTGTCGCTCCGGCCAATCCCCAGGTGGGTAGTCCCACTGTGCGGGCAATCTGCGCTTGGGCAGCCAGGGACAGGCTCATTTCCGGGCTGCTGATCAATGCAATGCCGGTACGCATATTCATGGGACCCAGACCCGAGGTCAAAAAGCAGGGCGCGCCTTTTCGGCAAAGTTGGGCCAGGAGAATCCCGAAAAAGCTTTCTGCCGTGGCCAGGGCCAGAGACCCGGCCAGGGTGACCGGCGCAGTAAATCCGGTCAATTGAGCACCGCAGGTGATTTGCGGCATATGACGTGAAGCGCAGACAAAAATTCTTTCCACCACCTCATAGGGAAATTGCAACGGGGTGATGGGCTCCGGGTATGGTACCAGAAACGGTTTTTGGGTTAACGCCTCTTTTCCGCCGGCCACTTCGGCTGCCATATCAAACACCAGGTCCACGCCTTTACTTGAATACCCGCAAAAGAATATGGGCTTGGCCGTATTTTGTACCACCGTCTCAAATTCATAGAGTTCTCCGGCCCGGCCCGGAACATCCTGGGCACTGCCAAAGGGCATCACAAAATCCAGGTTGGGCAGTGCATCTGCTGTGACAGCACCCCAGGCAATGTCCTGCAGTGTCGTGGGCCGCCGGTCTTTTTTCAGGGCATGGCGGTGATTGGGACTTGCCGTGGCGGAACCGAAGTAGCTTTTTCGTCCGCTTAAATCCAGGGCTGGTTCACCGTCACGGTTATACAGCACAAATCCTTTGGGAACCTTGGCCAGCGCATCTTCAATTAAATAACGGGGTACGCAGACGCGGTCATCTTTAACAAAGGCGCCGGCCTCCTTTAGCAGTTTCAACGCTTTGTCATGACCAACCTGGCAACCGGTGCGCTCTAAAATCAAAAAAGACGCCTGCTTGATTTCATGAATCTGGTCGTCCGTTATGGTTTTTAACAATGGGGCTGTATGATCGGAATAACCTGCGTGGGGCATAATACCTCTCCTTAGGTTGTTAATTTATGTCGGTATATTCTCCTTTGATGTTTAGCAATAGATGTGCCACATACATTTCTATCTCAATAACTTTGTTAAGTCATTGTATTTTAAAGAAAAAGAAATATTGCCTGAGGTTGTTTTCGCAATTTGGGGCAGCTTTTGCGGAAAAGGTTTGCTTTTTTGAAAGTTTTTTTGCTAAAAAGCAAAATCTTGAAGCAATTAAAATATGCAATTTTTTGATATCAAAAAAAATCAATTGACCAGGCTGATCGGTTGCGATTTTTAAACGAAGGGAATAAAATGAAAACCACCATCGGTACCCATCAACTGCCTCCGGTTCTATATGAATTGACGGCCCCGTTTCTGGCCATGTGGGACATGTTTCCCACAGGTGTCATGATCACTGACGTTCAGGGCAATGTGGTGTACTATAATCAGGCCCACAGCAGGGTCGATAAATTGTCAGTAAAATTTGTCCTTGGCAGGAATGTTCGGTTTCTGTATGGGCCGGACCCTGGACCCAGCCTGGTAATGTCATGTCTTGAGAGCCAAAAGCCCATTCTCAATTACGTGTGCGTGTACCGTACCGTTAAGGGCGATATTGTAAACTCGGCCCATTGGATTTATCCGATTTTTAAAGACCGGGTACTGATAGGCTGCATTGGTTTTGTGAAGGGGGTTGATACACTGGTAGAGCCCCCTGCCGTCTCCAGTCTTCTAGATTTGCCGGGAGGTCAGTGTGGCGAGATTAATTTTATCAATCTGGTCAGTAAAAACACCGAAATGGTCAAGGCAATCTGTTCTGCCAAACTTGCCGCCGGAAACCCATCTCCTGTGCTGCTTTATGGTGAAACTGGAACCGGCAAAGATGTGTTTGCCCGTAATATTCACGGATTCTCCATGCATCGGAATAACCCCTTTGTGGCCCTGAACTGTGCTGCCATACCCGAGAACCTGCTGGAAGGCCTTTTATTCGGTACCACCAAAGGGGCCTTTACCGGCGCCATGGATAAGCCGGGCCTTTTTGAACAGGCCAATGGTGGCACACTGTTTCTGGATGAAACCGATTCTATGCCCATGATATTGCAGACCAAATTGCTCCGCGTGTTACAGGATAAAATGATTCGGCGTATGGGGTCGGGCCAGGAGATCCAACTGAAGTTGAAAATTATTTCCGCCATGTCCCAGGATCCGCTGGTGTCGGTAAACATCGGCAACCTGCGCTCGGATCTTTTTTACAGGCTGGGTGTCACTGTCATCGGTATCCCGCCCTTAAGGGAGCGACCTGAAGATATTGAGGATTTGTGTACTTATTTTATCTTAAAATATGATACCCTTTTTGGAAAAAAAGTAAAAGTGGTGAACCCGGAATTGTTAAACATGTTCCATCGTTACCTATGGCCGGGTAATGTCAGAGAGCTTGAACATATCATAGAAGCCACCATGAATGTCACCCATGATCAGGAATGTTTAAAACCGGAAATGGTGCCCGATTATTTTTTACGCAAGATAAGGGAATGTCTCCCTAAAGCGAGTTTTTTGCGGCCAGGGGATATGGAAGGGGACATGCATCCATTCCAGCATGATGCAGGCCCTTTACGACCTCTAAAGACAGAGACAAAACCCCTGAAAGACCAAAATGAAAAAGATTTCATCATTAATGCCCTGACCACGACTTTTGGCAATGTCACCATGGCGGCCAATATGTTAGGGGTCTCTCGCCAGAATTTAAGTTATAAATTAAAAAAATATGGGTTAAACCGGAACGATTTCAGGATGACGCCGGGGTAAACCGGATAAAATCAATGCCTGGTTTTTGGGCCAGGCGGTTGTCGTTCGGCGAAAATCGGCATATCCATGGATATGTCGAGGCTTTTCAGGGACGTTTTCAGGGACGCCCATAAAATTATAACTTCCTATTCTTTTATGAGTTTGAGTTGCCTGACTTTGGCGATCTTCTCACCACGCTTTACCGAAATACTTA
>CAYQNS010000080.1:0-16370 GCA_964418755.1 uncultured Desulfobacteraceae bacterium | reverse complement strand
TGTTTGTAGATCAGCGGAGCCACCGCCATGTCGTCGATGGCCAGTCCCAGGTTGGCGGTCATGGTTATTTCGGTCCCTGTTTCGCGACCCGCCTTCTGCCCGGTGACAAGCTCCCCGAGGTCGGCATGAATGGGGGGGATTTGTTCGAAATATCCAAGTGTTTTGTAGTGGAGTATCTGTTCCGTGTCGTCCGTGCAAAATTTGGCGACCTCCCCCATGGCATCGGGATGCCAGTAGGAATCAAAATCAACCAGGGAGGCAAAGGCGCCTTTTTCCAGCCACCCGGCCTGAATGGTTGCATGCGGCTTTTTGAGCAGTGGTCCGGCAGTCACGACGATGTCACATCCTGAAACAGCCTGTCTGGGGTTCTCAACTACTTCCACCGTAATATCCAGGCGCGGCCCCATTTCGTCGGCGTAGGCCCGGGATGCAGCCGCAGTTGTATCATATGCCTTCACCGTTTTAATCGGGAACAGGACCGTCAGTGCCTCCAGGTTGGTCCTTCCCTGTATGCCGCAGCCCAGTACACCAACAGTGGATGAATCCGATCTTGCAAGGTGACGCGCCGACAGTGCCGTGGCGGCTCCCGTCCGCATACCGGTCATCCAGATACCATCCATAACCGACAGCGGCAGCCCGGTTTCGACATCGTTTAAAATCACCAGGCCGTTGATATAGGGAATGCCCCGGCTCATGTTATCCACAAAGGCGCTGACCCATTTAATACCGGCGGATTTTAAAGCCGGAATATAGGCCGGCATGGCATGGATAAAATTGTCGTCACCACCCGGATGGATTCCGGGCTTCGGCGGCATTTCGGTGTTGCCTTCGCCCTTTTCGCGAAAAGCGATTTCAAGGGAATTGATGACATCAAGCATGGTAACGCCGGTTTTTACCACATCTTCCCGGGACAGATAGAGCAGTTGGCTGGGTTGCATGGCATTTCCTTTCTATATAATTGAAAAGTGAATAGTTAAGGTATTCTATCGGTTTTATATATAAAAAAAACAGGGCGGAACAGTCTTGGCCATAGGGCTACGCCGTCTCAAGATCGATACCACAAGTTTTCAATTTTCACTACCCATTTTGGTTCCGGTTTATCCGGGTTAGGATTTTTCTATTGTAAAATAAGCAAAATTGCAAACTCTTTCCAGTGCTCAAGGATAGGAAACTCCTTGCAATGCGGCGGTGGAAGGGGTACGTTTTGGCATCAGAAAATTGGATGGATTGAACGTGAATTTTTATGAATTCGATTGATAAAAATTATAGAGGGGAATCCCATGGAAGGCTTTTTTGAATTTCTTGACACCCACCATATAGACTATGTCAAACATGACCACCCTGCCGTTTTTACGGTAGAAGAAGCTGACAGGCTGGTGCCCAAACTGTCTGCGGCAAAAACAAAAAATCTGTTTTTAAGAGATGACAAGGGCAGACGCCATTTTTTAGTCTTTGTCAGGAGCGACAAGAGGGTGAACCTCAAGGAACTGAAAGGGCTGCTGGACACGAAACGGATCAGCTTCGGCTCTCCGGAGCGTCTGAAAAAACACCTGGGCGTTGACCCTGGCGCGGTATCCCTGCTGGCTCTTTATAACGACGGGCCCCACGCGGTTGAAGTTTTTATGGACGGCGATTTATGGGAATCCGAAACATTCCAATTCCATCCCCTCGTAAACACCAGTACGCTGGTTATTTCAAAGGAAAATATTGAGCGTTTCCTTGAAGCCACCGGTCACGAGATGAAAATTATCAACGTTCCAGGTTAGTATCAGGGACAAAATAAATTAAACAAAGAGCGCGAACGATTTTGGCCTGCCGATTTTATACAGGCTCAGGCAAGGTGCGTTAAAGGACGCTGAACATTTTACCGAGTCCCTTTCGCTTCCATTGCATCCGCCAGAGCATCCAGCCCGACGCGTTTAAGGGTTTCTTTTGTTGGAATCCCGTTTTTATCCCAGCCGCGGGCCGTATAGTACTCGTCCAGCAGCACGTCCACTTCCGCCCGGGTCAAATAATGACCTTCATTGGGGCCGCTGGGGACCGGTTCTTCCATAAACCGGGCCGGAGGATAGTCGAAACTGCGGCCAAAGCCCTTGATCTCTCTGACATTAAACGCCCGGGTTAAATGCCAGATTTTTTCGGATATATCGATCATGTCCGACCAGGTTTTGTCGACGCCGGTAATCAGCTTATATAGCTGCTGGTAATGTTTCACTTCAAATCCGAGTTCCATCATTTGCAACCGGCAGATACCCAGTGCATCGAACAGGGGACGGGTATGCTGGGAATCAATCACGGCCCGGGACTTCCCGGTTATCGCAGCCTTGGGCAGTTTTCCACCACCACCGCCCGATTCGATCAAAGCATGGACATCCGTACTTTCGCCCACTATATCGTAGCCCAACACCCATGCCCGATTATGGTGGGCGCCGATATCCGCAGTCATATAGGCCAGCATCATGGCCGGTGCATTGCGGCACTCATATCCGGTCCATTCCAGTCCCTTGACATGGATGGCAAATGCCTCGGACCCTTTGCCCAATTTTTGGGAAGCGACCTTCACCCCTTCGGCCAGCAAATCGCCGATACCCTTGCGGCTGCTCATCTGTTCAATCAGGTAAACCACCGATTCCAGATCGCCGAATTTGACTTCCCGGCCGATCTCTTCCCTGGTCAATAGCCCCTTTTCGAAACATTCGATGGTCCAGGCAGCCACGGAAGCGGCCGAGATAGTGTCCAGACCCAGTTCATCGCAAAGGTAATTGGCATAGGCCACATCTTCGATGGTATTCAGCATGCAGCTACCGCCAAACAGGGCAATGCTTTCATATTCCGGGCCCTCTACGTAGGCAGCACCGGATTTGGTTTTGGTATGCCCATATTTTCCGCAGGGGGTGGGGCATAGAAAGCATCCCTTATCGGTGATTTTGAGCTTATCGATAACGGCTTTGCCGTTGATGTCCTTATAGTGCTCAGCAAAGGAAGTCTGAAAATTGCGGGTGGGGAAAGCACCCACCTCGTTGACCCAGTCCGTAATTCCTGCAGTGCCTTCCGGGGTCCATCCTTTGAACCCGGGTTTCCGGGCAATGATCTGATAGGATTCCCTGCCTTTGGCATATGCGCCTTCAATATCAAAAACCGAAAGTGCATTGGTGCCCTTGACGGCGATGGCTTTGATATTTTTATTGCCCATCACTACGCCGATACCCGTACGCCCGGCCTGCCGACCGAAATCATGGGAGATGCAGGCAAACCGCACTCTATTTTCACCCGCAGGGCCGATGGTGATAATCTGAAAATTATTTCCCAGGTCTTTTTTCAACCGGGTTTCCGTCTCAATAGCGCCCATGCCCAGATAGGCGGCGGCCGATCTGATTTCAATGGTATCGTCTTCTATAAACAGATAACTCAACTCCTCGGCTTTGCCCTTTATCACCAGCGCATCGTATCCTGCGTATTTTAATGCCGGCCCGAAATGGCCCCCCATGTTGCTGTCGGCATAGCCGCCCGTGGCCGGAGATTTTGCCCCGAAATGGATTTTGCCGCTGGCAGGAAGGAAATGCCCGGTCAACGGGCCGGTGGCGGCAACAAAAATATTGTCCTCACTATAGGGATCCGTACCCGGCGGGATCTCATCATAGAGAATTTTGGCCACAAAGCCTCTACCGCCTAAAAATTTATCGGTCATCTCTTTTGAAATGGGAGATTTGTCGATACGACCCTTGCTTAAATCGATTCTTAATATGGTTCCTGCGTATCCGTAAAGCATTTTAAATGCACTCCTTTTTCGAACCGCTTTGGCAATCATCACCGGTTGTTGACAAGTTGAAGGGCATCCCTTGGGCAAGCGTCGACACATTCACCGCAAAGCGTACACTTGATGGGCATCTCCATGCTCTTGTGCTCAAAGAGCACCCCGTTGGGACATTCTTCTACACATATCATGCACCCGGTGCATTCCTCCTCATGAATTATATAAATACCGTTTTCCAGATGAATGGCCTCTACCGGGCAGGCCTCGGCGCATTGACCGCACTGGTCGCAAAGGTGAATACGGTAATCGCCCGGTGCAGGAAAACGTCCCTCGATTCGCAGCGCCGCTTTGGAGGGATTTACTTCCCGGAAATTTTCAAGAGCGCAGACCATCAGACAGATACCACATCCGGAGCAGTTTTCATGTATCGCTTTTAATTCCACGGCAATCCAACTCCTTTAAATTGTTTCAATTCCCTGTCCGCATCGGCAGGAAGCCCAGGCACTTCATAGGCGGAAAGTATTTCCTTAAACCTTTTGTTGGCCGATTGCATGCACTGGGTGGATCCTTTCGCCTCCCAGTTGTCAAAGTTGTCTCGATCGGATAACGAAGTCATATAAAACTCGCTCCTGAAGTGCTCTAACGTGTGAATTTTATCAAGAAAGTGGCCCCTGGGGCCTGTTTCTTTTATAACGTCAAAACCCAGGGTGTCCTCATTGACTTTGTATCCTTTTTTAATTTTTTTCACCATTCCGCATATTTCATCATCGATGATGAATTTTTCGTAGGACATGCAATTGTATGATTCAAAAATACCGGCGGTGTGAAGCACAAAATTGATGCCGCTGACCTGGGCCATTAAAAGGCTCATCATCGATTTGTAACCCGCCTGCGCGTCTGGAGCCTTGGCGTCGCTGACGGCGCCGCCGCCTCGGGAAGGCAGATTGTAGTAGCGTGCCATCTGAGCGGTTGCCGCCGTATTGATTGCCATTTCAGGAGAGCCGATGCTCAGGCCGCCGGTGCGCATTTCCGCATTGGAAGAAGATCCCGCAAAAACTACGGGCGTTCCTTCCCGCACCAGTTGCGTTAAAACGATTCCCGCTAAAATTTCTGCGTTTTGAAGTGCCAGGGTGCCTGCCAGTGTGACGGGAGACGTTGCGCCGGCAATGGCCAGGGACGAGATAAGTTGTGGTTGCCCGGTTCGGGCATATTCCATGATCGCCCCAGCATGCGCTCGTCATATGAAAGCGGCGTCAGGGAGCACAGGATGCTGATCATGCGCGGTTTTTCGGCCAGTTCCCTTTCACTGCCGAACAGTATTGATGCCATTTTGACACTGTCCCTGGCATCTTTTTCTCCCATGGCGCTTCCCATAATCGGCTTGTCGGAATATTTCAACGCCGCATAAATCATTTCAGCATGGCGAATTTCCTGGGGAACATCGGTGGGTTCAATAACCATGCCGCTGCATATATCCTGGTACTGACTGGCGCCGGTTAATTTAACAAAATTTTTAAAATCCGCCAGTGTTCCTTCCCGTCTTCCGTTGTCTGTGTCCGTTACAAAAGGTGCTCCGTATCCGGGAATAAAGGCGATGTTGTCGCCGCCGATGATGACATTTTTTTCAGGGTTGCGCGCGTAAAGTGTAAATTGGCCGGGTGCTTTTTTTATCTGGTCTTCTACCAGTTGGCGCGTAAAAAATACACGCTCGCCGTTGACCCTGGCACCGCCCCCGGACAAGACTTCCAGGGCCGGCGGGTAGCAGAAATCCACCCCTACCTGTTCCAAAATTTTCAAAGTGGCTTCGTGTACCTGCTCAACCTGGCTTTCCGTTAGAATCTCATACCATTGCATTTTGTATATTTTCTTCTTTAAGCCGCGTTTTTATTACAACGGTCTGGATCATTCGACAGCACGCGTTTTAGCTCAATCTCTACCAGCTTCAAGTGCTCTTCCATATGCTTGACTGCTTTTTGCCCTTCTCCTCTGATCAAAGAGGCAACAATTTGTTCAGCGGTCCGAATCGCCTCGTCCGGCGGGCATAACCTGTCGGGCATAAATTTTTCATATTGCGCATGGGCTTTTTCAACAAGGAGGCGCATCATTTCGTAAATCATTTTGTTGTGGGTTGCCTCTGCTATGGCCATGTGAAAGTTGAAATCGGGTTTATAAAAACGTTTGAAGTCTTCCCGGCACGTTTTCATCTGTTCAAGTGCTTCATTGATACGATCCCTGTCGCCATTGCCCGCCCTCTCTGAAGCGAGTCTGACCGCATTGCATTCAAGGATTTCTCTTAATTCCATCAGTTCGAAGATATCTTCAGCTGCCATGGCATTCCGCAGTTCCCCACGGGACAGATTTTTCAATGCAAAATTGTTTTTGACAAAAGTTCCTTTCCCCTGGGAGGCTTCCAGATATCCTAAAAGAACCAGGCCTTTTACAGCCTCCCGGATGGATGACCGGCCTACGCCGAACATCCGGCCCATCTCCCGTTCAGTGGGGAGTTTGTCACCCGGCTGCAGGTCCCCTGATTTTACATTTTTCAGAATTTCTTCAATAACTATTTCAGAGGTCAGATTTTTTTTGATTTTTTGAACTTTCATTGATTACTCATACTCCTCATTATATCGGTCAACCCCGCTTCGTCATGCCATCACGATTCAATTTTAACTATTCGCCGTCCATGGGTGCAAAGCCGCTGCGGAACGTATTCTCGACAATGGTTCTTGCGAACATGAACTGGGGCAGATAATCCGGCCCCATTGCCTTGGAACCTACACCGGACATTTTGAAGCCGCCAAAGGGATGACGCTGCACAAGGGCACCGGTTATGGCGCGGTTGATGTAAAGGTTGCCGACCTGGAAATCCCTGCAGGCCTTTTCAATATTGGAGGGACTTCGGGAAAAAATACCGCCGGTCAGTGCGTATTTGGTATTGTTGGCTACAGCAAGGGCCTCATCAAAACTATTCACCCTGATAACACAGACCACCGGGCCAAAAATCTCTTCCTGGGCCAACCTGCTTTCCGGCTTTATATCCACAAAGACCGTCGGCGGAACAAAATGCCCCTGTACCTGGCCTGCCGTGTGTTCCACCAGCAACGTCCCTTCCTGTTTACCGATTTCAATGTATTGCGTGATCTTATCCCGGGCAGCAGCATCAATAACCGCTCCCACATCGGTTTTCGGATCTTCGCTGGCTCCGATGACAAGGGTTTCTACAGCATGTTTAAACCGTAGCACGAATTTATCGTAATTTTCTTCCAGAACAATCAGGCGCGAACAGGCCGAACACTTCTGCCCCTGGTAGCTGAAGGCCGACTGGACGATGTGACCCACGGCCTCGTCCAGATCGGCGTCGGCATCTACGATAATGGCGTTTTTGCCGCCCATTTCGGCAATCATTTTTTTAATGTTGTGGGCGCCGCCGGACGTTTTACCGGCTTTGGCAATGATTTCAAGCCCCACATCCATGCTGCCGGTAAAGGCGATAAACGCTACGTCGGGATGCGTCGTCAACAGGTCGCTGAGTTCATTCCCGGCGCCGGGTATAAAGTTAAAAACCCCCTGGGGCAGGCCCGCTTCTTTAAACAATTGATCAACCGCTGCACCGATTACAGGGCATAAAGATGCCGGTTTGTAGACCACGGTGTTTCCGGTGACCATAGCCGCCGCAGACATGCCCACGGAAATGGCCAGCGGGAAATTCCAGGGAGCGATGACGGCACCAACACCTCTGGGAGTATAGATCCGTTCACTTTGCTCACCGGGGAGTCTTGCGATATTTTTAGGCTTGCCCAGGTGGATCATCTCACGGCCGTAATATTCCAGGCAATCATTTGTCTCGCATATTTCCGCCTGAGCTTCGCTCCAGTTTTTACCACATTCATACACCAGCAAGGCCGCCAAGTCATGGCGCTTTGCCCTGACAATGGCCGTCGCTTTAAACAGGTATTCACTGCGTCTTGCAGCATCTGTGCGGCTCCATTCCGGCCATGCCGCTTTAGCGGCTGCAAGCGCCTTTTCCACGTCCACTGCGCCGGCAGCACTCACAATTCCGACGATTTCATCCGGATTATTGGGATTGGTGGAGCGTATTTCCTTGTCCGTAGGGAGTTCTTTTCCCGCTATGGAGAACGGTATCTTTCTGGGAAAGCTTTTTTTCACCTTCTCAAGAGCATGTGAAAAAGCATCCCTGTTCTGAGCCGTCCACTCAATGGGCGCCTCATTGCGAAAAGGACCTTTGTCACCATATTGCACGGCCTGTTCCGGCGTTTTTTCCGGTTCCGGATTTTCCCTGGCCAGCTCAACGGGATTTTGAAGCATTGTTTCTTTTGAAGCACCGTCGGCAAAGCTCTGGCGTAAAAAGGACTCGTTGGATGTGTTTTCCAGCAGACGGCGGACCAGATACGCCATACCGGGAACGATTTCACCCACGGGCGCGTACAATCTGAGATGCAGTCCCGCCCTGACCCAGGCCGACCTCAAATTTTCCGCCATACCATGCAGCATCTGAAATTCCAGGCGCTGTTCCGGTACACGAAGATCCTTTGCCGTCTCCATCACATAGGCAACGCTGCGAATATTATGGGAACCGCACTTCAGCATGGTGTAGGGATGGTTTTTTAAAATCAGGCGCGCGCATTTTTCATAACAGGCATCGGTTTCATGCTTTTTGGTAAAAACCGGGACAGGATAATTATACTGGTTTGACAGGACCACTTCTTCATCCCAGAAGGCCCCTTTGACAAGCCGGATGCCAAAATTCTGTTTCCGTTTTTTGGACCATGCCAGTAAATCTTTCAGCAAGGGTACACTGTCTTTAAAATAGGCCTGGTAAGCGATGCCCTTATGCGGGTAATCACGGAATTCTACTTCTTCATTGATGCTTTTAAAAACCTCCAGTGTGAACTCCCTGGCAGGCAGGTGCTCAATGTCCAGCAAAGCATAGGCGTTGATTTCCATTGCTTTGCGGTAGATCGGACGAAGACGCTCTTTGGCCCTGTCCACACAATAATCAAAGGCGCAGGCCTTGGTCTGATATTGGGAAAACAGACAGGAGGCCATCAGTGAAATGTTGTTTTTTGGCGTGAACCCCCAGTCCAGGTCTCCCGACCCTCCGCCCAGGGCCGGCCATTTTTTCTGGATCTCATCGAGTTCGTCGAGAAGTTCGATTTGCCGGGTCAGAAAATCCTCCTCATCTTTTTTGGAAATTACCGCTTCCTTGAGAATTTTAACGGTCCAGGCCACGCCCTGGTCCCGGAGTTTTTTCATGACCGGGGCTGATTCCTTTAAATCGGAACCTGTGATGAACTGCTTTCCCATGGAGTTGATATTTTTGGTGATGCTTTTGGCCGCTATTTTGGCAGCCAGGGAGTCCGGCTTAACCAGCTTAAGGCCCCATTGCATGGATTTGGGGAAATCCTGACCGGGCCGGCAGAAATATTCCTGAACATGTTTTGCCACGGATTCGGGTCGTGTAAGATAGGGGAAAACATCCACAAAACGAAACATTTCCTGTTTAAAGGCCTCATTTTTCATGGACCAGTCCATAACTTTACCGGTCCAGAAATCCTTTTTAAAAAGAGAGGGTTTATCCCCTTCCGCCAATTGGTAAAGATGTAATCCGGTTTCCCTGACCTTGTCTTCAAAACTGGAAGCCATTTTCAAGTACTCCTTTTTTGGGTGATACCTTTTATATGACGCATTTACATGCTGCTGTTTTTTCCAAGTTTCAAGTATCGAGTCTCAAGTTTGACATTCATCCTATCCCCAATACATCACGGCAATACCGAATGCTGCGCTCGACAGCTTCCCGCTCACGGCGACGGGCTTTTGGCGGTTGGTCCGAACCGGCATCCCATTCGACCTCAATATTGATGCGGTTCATTGAAGACTTGGTTCTGATCAGGTCGATGGCACGCTTCAGGTCTATGTCACCGTCACCGCAAGCCACACCGGTGAACCGGCAGCCGAACTGATCCCTTTCGATACGATGGTCGCAGAAATGGTTGGTGAAAGAACGCGGCACAAGGTTCTCAATGGCTGCCATGGGATCTTCCAGCACCATAACGGAATTAACCGTATCCACACAGGCGCCCACACACGGATGCCCCACCTGGTCTATTAACCAGAGGATCTCGCTGGAAAGTGATTCCGTGTGATTTTCCACAGCTATTTTTACACCGGCGGCTTCAGCTCTTGGGGCTGCAGCATGAAGCTGCTCTGCAATATCTTCCAACTGCCGCATGACCTCGACATGGTGACCGCTGGCACACAGCGGACGTGGGCGTCGAAGGTCGAGGCTGACCTTGGCAACGTCCGCCCCGAGTGCTTTGGCAATGACAATCGCCTCGTCAAAGGAGTTGTTGAGGCGCGGGTCGAACTCTTCGTTTAAAGAAAAATTATACTCCAGATAGAGTCCCCGATCCGCCGCATAATTTTTGATTTTTTTAAGATTGTCCGTATCCGTGCTTTCACAGTCCACCGCAGTGATATGGAACCCGTCCAGCTCCAGGTGCTCTGCCTCATCCATTAAAGAATAGATATCCATTACCCGGGGCCATGCCAGTTCATAGCCTCCCCAGTTTTGTCCCATGCCGTGCAGATGAAAACTGTATGTGTGTAATCCCAGTAACATGACGCTACCTCCCTGTCCGGATCGATAAGGTTTGCAGAAATTATCCGTGAAAAGTTTCTCCCTCATAGCTCATTGAAATTGGTACGTCAATATGTTTTTCAGGTTGTCAGACCAATATGGGCTCAATTATACAAATTACTGCCCCATTCTCCCATGCATCAGGGATAAATGCTTAATTTTTTACAACGATGTCCTGGCTTTGATGTTTTTTGACAGGTTAATCATTTTTGTCTGATTCATGAACAAGCTTATTTCCCACCTCTGAAATAGAGTATTATTCGCCGTCGCATGTCCTTTATTTTCCTTTAATAGTATCCATATGTTGTTGTAAGAAATTGTTTTTCCGATTTTTTACGAAAGCATCAATACTGAATAAGCGGACAATACCATTGACTAAAATCTCTTGTCAGATTATGGAAACGAAAAAAAGGATTATTATCAAAGAGCGGAACGTAAGTTATATCCCATATTTAAAGTTATGATCAGAACTGTTTTGTCGATATGTTTTGCGGGTAGATACGACCCCCCACAGGGAGGAAATTATTTTGAATAAACTGGTCTTTATGGTGGTTTTTACGGTCGGCATGATTTTCAACGGAACCGGGCATTGCCAAGAGTTCACCGAGCAGGTAACCGGCCAGGTGAATGATTCAATAAATATTAGACAGAGCACCCAGAAAACCGAGGATGTCTGGTTTAAGCGAAAGGCGGAAATGACCGCCGAATTTGAAACGCTGACCAGGGAAACGGCGCAACTGGCGGCCCTCAACAAGGAGTTGCGGCAAAAGGCGGCAATGCAGCAGGCGGCACTGGATGAAGTAAACCGTGAAATCGATGAAATCGCCCGTATGGCAACCCAGCTTCTGCCTTTTTTAAAAGAAACCCGTCAACGTCTGGAGGTAATGGTGGAATCCAGTCTGCCGTTTTTGCCGGATGAGCGATACACCCGGCTGAAAAATCTTGGCCGGATTCTGGATGATGCAAATGTCACTGTCTGCGAAAAATTTCGGAAGATCATGGAAGCACTTTCCATCGAAGCGGAATATGGTAATACAGTTGAAATTTATCAGGGGAAAATATCCATCGACGGCAAAAATATTTTGGTCGACATATTTCGACTGGGGAGGCTGTCCCTTTTTTTCCAGTCTCTGGATCAAAAAGAAACCGGGTATTTTAATCCCCTGACATCCCGGTGGCATTTGTTGCCGCACAAATATAACCGGGACATTGGAAGCGCTTTTGAAATCGGTGCCAAGAGACGTTCGGCCGACCTGTTGAACCTGCCGCTGGGGAGGATCAAACCACAATGAAACGGATTTTATCGGGATTGCTATTATTGTGCCTTTTCCTGAGTCTTGAACCTGCCCATGCTGAGGATATGCGGGCCGTGTCCATGGCAGGCAGGCAAAAAAAAGCAGATTTGTTGCAAAAAGCTGTTCTGGAAAAACAGACGGCTCAACAGGAGGCTGAAAAGAGCAAAAAAAAAATTCTGACAGACAAAAAGGCCCTGCAGCAGGCGATCCGCAAGCTTAAGGCAAAGAAAAAAAAACTTGCCGGGGAGAATCAACAGCATCGTAAAAAGATTGAGCAACTGATCGCCGAAAAAGAGAAACTGACCCAAAAGCTCCGGCAGGCGGATGCCGCATCCAGGGAGTTGGCCGGTTTTATCAAGATTGCCGCCGGAGACCTGGATGGCCTGCTGGCCCAGAGTCAGCAAAGCGCCTTTGTACCTGCCCGGCAGAAGGCATTGCAGCCCTTGAAAAATCAAACCCGTTTTCCGGGTATGGATGATATCCGCACGATGATCGATCTGTATTTTGATGAAATTCAAAGATCGGGAGAGGTTCGCCTGACCCACGGCCCCATGGTTGATCGGGCAGGCGGAGATGTTTCCGGTGATATCCTTGTTCTGGGGAATTTTACGGCTGCCTATCGCACCGGCAAAGAGATCGGTTTTTTGATCTATTCTGATAAGAGTCGGCGATTGTTTGCCCTGTCAAAACTACCGTCTGCGCGCATTGTGAAAAATATTTCCCGTTATATGGCCGGAGAATCGGAGGATGTTTTCATGGACATTTCCCGGGGCAGCGCTCTGCGCCAGCTAACCCACCGGCTCAGTCTCCCGGATCAGATCAAAAACGGGGGGCCCATTGTATGGCCGATCCTGGGGATCGGCATCCTGGCCCTGCTGATTGTGGCGGAACGGCTCTTTTCCCTGACTCGAAAAAGCATGAACGCTGATCGCCTGATGAAAAAGATCATAGTGCCGGCATCGGAGCGAAACTGGGATGCATGCAGCAAAATATGTACACCGTATCGGCATAAATCCATAGCCAATGTCCTGCTGCAGGGTACCCGGGCTGCCTGTGCCACGCGGGAGGATATGGAAAATGTCATGCAGGAGGCGATTTTACGTGAAATTCCAAGCCTGGAGCGGTTCCTGTCAACCCTTGGAATGCTGGCAGGAATTGCGCCGCTGCTGGGGCTTTTGGGTACGGTGACCGGTATGATCAATACGTTTCATGTGATCACTTATTTTGGTACCGGTGATCCGCGAATGATGTCGGGCGGTATTTCCGAAGCACTGGTGACCACTATGCTGGGACTGGCCGTGGCCATCCCCATTATGCTGTGTCATACGTTTTTGTCGCGTCGGGTGGAAACCCTGATCGGACAGATGGAGGAAAAATCCGTGACATTTATCAATACCCTGTTCAAGGGCACGAAGGCCAAAATCTGATAACAGGCAGGTGCGGACAGATGTTTCAGTATTTACAGGAGTATCTCTTCCGGGCGGAAAATTTTCTGCAATCCGGCGGCATTGTCATGATTCCACTGTTACTGGTGTCGGTGGTCATGTGGATGCTGATTTTCAACCGTGCCCTGTTTCTCCGGCAGTTGTACCGAAAAAACATGACCCGGGAAAAGGCGGGGGAATTTGTTCGGACAGGAGAGATCCCGGACAGGGGCAGATACAAGGGAATTACCGCCCTGTTTATTACCGAATTTTTGCTGCGCCGCAGCAATAGCACAAGTATGGATAAACGCATTCTGGATGAAACCGTTATGGCGGTAGTGGCCTCTCTGGACAAATATCTGGCCTTTATCCGCGTTCTGGTAGGCGTGGCCCCGTTTTTAGGGCTTTTGGGCACGGTGACGGGTATGATCGCTACATTCGATATTATCAGTTTTTTCGGTACCGGCAATGCCCGGGCCATGGCCGGGGGGATCTCCGAGGCATTGATCACCACCCAGACAGGACTGCTGGTGGCTATCCCCGGACTCTACATGTGCAATTTTCTTACCGGTCGGGCCGAAAGCCTGAAACAGCAAATCTCTTCACTGGGTATCTATCTTAAACGGTATGTCTGATTCAGGCAGTATTGACGGTTTTGTTAAAATGGTTTTTTCCAACCGTGAACCGATAACTGTCAACCGGGAACGGTTAGTTGTTTTTTACAGGAGATATTATGCTCAATATAACCGCTGCCAGGCGGGGACAGAAAAAAACCCTTGAATTGAATATCGCGCCCATGATCGATATGGTTTTTATTCTGCTTATCTTTTTCCTTGTCACAACCAGTTTTGTCAAAGAAACAGGGGTGGATATCAACAGACCGTCGGCCTCCACCGCCGTAAGCCGTGAAAAAGCCGGCATACTCATCGGGATTACCAATGACAACCGGATCTTCATGGAGAGTCGGGAAATCGATATGCGGGCCGTACGTGTCAATATTGAAAGAGCCCTGGCTGAAAATCCGGAGGGCGGGGTCGTGATCGTGGCGGACCGGGAAAGCAGTACCGGTGTTGTCATTCGGGTTATGGACGGTTGCCGCATGGCCGGTGCCGAAAACATTTCCCTTGCGGCCAGCAGGGATAAATAATTGAATATCGAATAGTGAATAGTGAAAATTTGTGGTATCGCTCCGCTTTGTCTGTTTATAAATGAAGCTCTTCGCCGCAAACGAACGGGTATCAAAAAGATCATAATAAATACAATCGATGGAATACATTGGAATCTGCGTAATCTGCGGATTAAAATAGATAGAAGGCCTTAATTATTCAGTATTTAATTGTACAAGTTCCCTCACACTTTTTGGGCAGTAAAAACACAAGAATTAAGCGACTAATGGTAAAGGTTTTGAATTGGAAATGACGCCGTTCCCCATAAGACCACATACCCACTGGGCCCGACCGTTTTTATTGTGGTCCGGTGCGGTACTTTTTTCTCTGGTGCTGAATCTGGCCCTGTTCGGGCTGATGCCAGGGCTCAGTACCGGTGTGGCAGAGCGTCCCGGAAAAATGGAACCGCGCCGGATGCTGGATATTGTCCGGGTCAAACGGGCGGAGCCTCCCCCTCCTAAAAAAGAGTATAAGCACGAGCCTGAAACCATTGCAACACGCCGGAGGGCGGTGGTTAAGACACCTGTACCTGTTCACCCCGTGATCGACAATCTTCCCCGGCTTGATTTTGACATAAACCCCAAATTGCCGGTTGGACCGCTCGTGCTGCCGTCCCCTGCCATGGAAACGGTTGCTTTTGTAGCCCCAGCAATGGATGGAATATTTACTATCGAGGATCTGGACGTAGGGCTTACACCACTGGTGAGTATCCCGCCGATGTACCCTTTGCGAGCCAAACGAAGAGGTATCGAGGGATGGGTAAAGGTAAAATTTCTTGTCAACCCCAAAGGCCTTGTGGAAAAGATCGAAATCATTGACTCGCAGCCAACCGGAATTTTTGACCAGAGTGCTGTTCAGGCTGTTTCCTCCTGGCGTTTCAAACCAGGTACGGTGGAAGGTGTGCCGGTCAAGGTCTGGGCAGAGCAAGTCATAAAATTCAAATTGGCCAAATAATGAAAAGATTAAAACAGACGTCTGGTGGGTTTATAGCGGTCCTGATACTGAGTTTTTTTATATTTACGACTGCATATGCTGCTGAAAAAGAACCGGTTCCCTTAGCTGCCCGTCTCATTCTGCACAAGGCCGGCAAATATATTGAACAAGAGGACCTGGCCGGAGCCATCAAAGTGCTCGATGCATTTCAGGCCAGGGGTGATAAAATCCGAAACCCCGGTGTTGCGGAAAAAAAAGGGTTTCACCATTATCTCATCGATTTTACCCTGGGCAACTGCTATTTATCGACAAATCGTCCGCAAGCAGCCATTGATTATTATCTGGCTGCCACCAACAAGAATCCGGCCTATTCTTCTGCATGGCTGAATCTGGCCAAATGCTATTATGACCTTGGGCAATATGCCGATGCGGCCAGGGCCTTTTTGCACGGATACGAATCCGCCGATAAAAAGCAGGCAAAGACGCTCTATTACAGTCTCGTCTCCTTTATGGCTGCCTCCGAATATACACGCGCATTGGAGATCATCGAGCGTCTGACCCGGCCCCCCGGCAGCCCTATTCCTTTAGCGTGGAAAGAGAGTTTTGTGCAGGTTTTCATGGCTGCTGAAAAATCCCGCAGGGCCCTGCCCTATATTCGGGAACTTGCCGAAAAAAGCAGCGGTAAAAAAAAGAAACAGTGGCAGGAAACGCTTTTGTACCAGTATATCTCCCTGGAGATGACACAAAAGGCCCTTGTCTATGCGCTGCAACTGACCCGGGAAGATCCCATTGAAAAAAAATGGTGGAAGGCCCTGGCCACCATGCATCTGTTCGATGGAAAATACAAAAAGGCCCTGGCGGCGTTGATGCTGTATCATTACCTGACCCCGTTGAACCATCGGGAAAAACGATTGATGGCGGACCTGAACATGATGCTGGGTATTCCTGCCCGGGCCGTACCCTTTTACGAGGACCTGCCGGACAAAGAAAAAGATACCGGCATAGTCAAACACCTGGTTTCCGGCTATCTTGGCCTGCATCAATCCGACCGGGCCCTGGCGGCTGTGGAACAAGGCATGCAGGAGGCAAAAGATGACAAGCTACTGATGTTAAAAGGCCGCATACTGTATGAAATGAAAA
>CAYQNS010000079.1:0-16517 GCA_964418755.1 uncultured Desulfobacteraceae bacterium | reverse complement strand
TGATGCTTAAATGGAACGACGGGCTATCGGCTATATTAAATTAACAATGCCAAAATTTTAAGACAACCACCGTGAATGGCGATGAATTTTTATTGCCGAACACAGGTTTATCCGATTCTTTAGACGAATTTTTGATCATCTTCCGGCTGATTTTGATAGATTCTCCGCCCAGAATTGATCAACCCTGTCAATTCTTTTACATCTCGGCCTTTTTTCGCTGAATTTTGACGTTCAGCGAGAATTGCTGAGGAGATTTATTTTCTGTTGTGATTGGGCTGTAAATTGTGTTAGCCTTCATATTTTTATAAAGTATTAAAAACCTGGCAAGAGGACTGTTGTTTTGTTCTGCCCATGTATCGTGTGCGGGGCGTGGACCTTGCTATCATCTTAGAGACAGATTGTTTTAAAAATGAAAAATATTCGTAACTTCAGCATTATTGCACATATCGATCACGGCAAATCAACCCTGGCCGACCGTTTGATCCAGTTCACGGGTGTGGTGGCGGACAGGGATTTTAAAAATCAGATTTTAGATACCATGGATATCGAAAGAGAGCGCGGTATCACCATCAAAAGTCAGACCGTGTGTCTCCCCTATACGGCTAAGAACGGAAATCAGTATTTTCTCAACCTCATCGATACCCCCGGCCATGTGGATTTTACCTATGAGGTCTCCCGGGCCCTGGCATCCTGTGAAGGGGCTCTTCTGCTGGTGGATGCCAGCCAGGGAGTGGAGGCTCAGACTCTGGCGAACCTCTACCTGGCCATGGAACATGATCTTGAAATTATTCCCGTGATCAACAAGATCGATCTGCCTTCCGCCGATATCGAAAGGGTTAAATCTCAAATCGAGGAAGACCTGGGGCTGGATTCGGAAAGTGCCATCCAGGTTTCCGCCAAAGAGGGAATCGGTATCCAGGATCTGCTGGAAGCTGCCGTCAGCCGTCTGCCGCCCCCCTCGGGAGATCGCCAGGCCCCCCTCAAAGCCCTGATTTTTGACAGTCATTACGATTCATTCAGGGGTACTATTGTTCATTTTCGTGTATTCCAGGGCGAAATCAGACCCGGTGACTGGATTGTCTTCATGTCCAACAACGCCGAATACAGGGTGGAGGAAGTGGGGCTTTTCCGGATTGAGCGAATACCGGCCAAAAGCTTGGGGGCCGGACAGGTCGGCTATATGATTGCCGGCATTAAAACCGTGAGTGATACCCGTTGCGGCGATACCATTACCCTGAAGAAAAATGTCTGCAATGCTCCCCTGTCCGGGTTCAAGGATGCCAAACCGGTGGTTTTCTCGTCCATTTACCCGGTGGCCTCGGACGCATATGAAGACCTGGCCGTGTCTCTGGAAAAACTCAAGCTCAATGACGCTTCTCTCATATATGAAAAGGATTCTTCGGCGGCCCTGGGGTTTGGATTCCGGTGTGGTTTTTTAGGATTGTTGCATCTTGAAGTGGTACAGGAACGCCTTGAACGGGAATATGGCCTCTCCCTGATCCTTACGGCCCCATCGGTTCAGTACGAACTGATTATGCAGGACAAGACCGTGATGATCATCGATAATCCGGCCCTGTACCCGGACCCCACCCTCATTGAATACACAAAAGAACCTTTTATCCGGGCCGCGATCATCATTCCGGACCGTTATATGGGTGCGGTCATGAAGCTCTGCCTGGACCGCAGAGGAATCAATAAAAATTATCAATACCTGACCAATGATCGTCTGGAGATGATATTCGAAATTCCGCTTGCAGAGGTGGTGTATGACTTTTATGACCATCTGAAATCCGTTACGCAGGGGTATGGCTCCTTTGATTACGACCTGATCGATTTCCGGCAGACCGATCTTGTCAAAATCGACATTCTGATCAACAGCGAACGGGTGGATGCCTTGTCTCAGCTGGTTCATCGGGACAGGGCCGTTGAAAGGGCCCGGAACGCCTGCACCAAACTGAGGGACGAGATCCCGCGTCAGATGTTTAAAATCGCCATCCAGGGGGCCATCGGCGCCAAGATTATTTCCAGAAAAACCATATCGCCCTTTCGCAAGGATGTGACGGCAAAATGCTACGGGGGTGACATTACCCGGAAGCGCAAGTTGCTGGAAAAGCAGAAAAAAGGCAAGAAACGGATGAAGATGGTGGGGCAGGTGATGATACCCCAGTCGGCCTTTCTGGCCGTGCTTAAAACAGATGCCGACTAGCCCCTGAATGTTTTTAGTATCCAAATTCTGAAATTCTTGTTTTTTATGTCAAAAAATAGAGCATGAGGTGGCTGGTATAATTGAAAAGTGAAAATTGAATAATGAAGGAATGCTATCGCATTTTAATAAAAAAGAAAGAGCGAAGCGATACCACAAGTTTTCAATTCTCATTTTTCAATATTCAATTTGGTTCTGGCTTTGCCAGGTTAGGAAACTCCGTTACAACATATGGCAAAATATGGGAGTTTCAATTTTCGTTGTGGCAAGCTGTTTTGCCATGACCGTTATCAGAAAGGAAAAAATTTATGGGAAGAACCCTTGCACAGAAAATATTTGATTCTCACCGGATTGACAATCCCTGCGGAGATATTCATGTACTGCGGCTGGATGCTGTTTTCTGCCATGAAATAACCACGCCCATTGCGATTAATGATTTGATCCACCGCGGCAAGGACCGTGTGTTTGATCCTGATAAAATCAAGGTCGTGATTGATCATGTATCACCGGCCAAGGATTCCAAAACAGCTACCCAGGGCAAGATCTTGAGGGAGTGGGCTCGACGCCACCATATCGCTGATTTTTTTGATATCGGCCGCAACGGCGTCTGTCATGCCCTTTTCCCGGAAAAGGGCTTTGCCCGCCCCGGCTTTACGATTATCATGGGTGACAGTCATACCTGTACCCACGGAGCTTTCGGTGCCTTTGCCGCCGGGGTTGGTACCACCGACCTTGAGGTGGGTATTCTCAAGGGCGTGTGTGTTTTTCGTGCGCCTGAAACCGTCCGGGTCAATATTACCGGCAAACTTCAGCCCGGAGTGTATGCCAAGGACGTGATTCTTTCCCTTATCGGCAAAATGGGTGTGAACGGTGCCACCAACAAAGTGATTGAGTTTGGCGGACCGGTTATGTCGGCCATGAGCATGGAAGCCCGGATGACCTTGTGCAATATGGCCGTCGAGGCCGGCGCAACCTGCGGAATATGCGCCCCGGATATGACCACGGTAAAATACCTGTGGCCTTTTATCCAGGCCGATTACGCATCCACAGCGGATGCCCTTGCCGCTTTTGAGGTCTGGAATTCAGATCCCGATGCCGTATACGATGGGGTGATCGAGCATAATGTCGGTAATTTGGAACCCATGGTTACCTTTGAATACAAGCCGGATCAGGTAAAGGCTGTCCGGGAGATGGCGGGTACGCCGGTTGATCAGATATATATCGGGTCCTGCACCAACGGCCGCATAGAAGATCTGCGGGTTGCGGCCCGTGTTCTGGATGGGAAAAAGATCAGTGAACAGGTGCGCGGCATTGTATCGCCTGCGACGCCCAAAATCTATCAGCAGGCCATGCAGGAGGGTATTTTGCAGATATTTCTATCTGCCGGATTCTGCGTGACCAATCCTACCTGCGGCGCCTGTCTCGGGATGAGCAACGGTGTCCTGGCCGAAGGGGAGGTCTGCGCCTCCACCACCAACCGCAATTTCAGTGGACGTATGGGGCGTGGAGGCATGGTCCATCTAATGAGTCCGGCCACGGCAGCGGCCACCGCCGTTACCGGCTGTATCACCAATTCGGAAATATTTACGGGGCAAAGGGGGGAATTATGAAAAAATTCGAAGGCGGTGTTCTGTTTTTGGATCGCTCGGACATCAACACGGATGAAATTATCCCGGCCCGGTACCTTACGGAAAATGATAAAAACGCGCTCAAGCCGTATCTGCTGGAGGATCTGGAACTCAGCGGTTTTTCGGCCCAAAAAGATATCGCCGGTAAAGGGGTCATCATTACACGTGGCAATTTCGGGTGCGGTTCATCCCGCGAGCATGCTCCCTGGGCACTTGAAGCCAACGGTATTCATCTGGTGATCGGTGAAAGTTTTGCCAGAATTTTCAGGCAGAATATGTTTAACTGCGGCATGATGGCCGTTGAATTGCCGGCCGACACCATAGACCGCCTGATTCATAAATTCGCCGCAATGGATACACGCCTTGAAACAGATCTTGGAAAAAACAGGTTTACCATCACGGCGGATGGCGCCCGGGAAGAAATTTTGTTTTCGATTTCCGAATTTGACCGTGAGCTGGTCGCCGCCGGCGGCTGGGTGGATTATGCGGATGGAAAGTATTGACGATTTCGTAAAAAGCCCAACTCCTGCGTTGTGCTGCATTCCGTAATCATTCAACGTACGATAAGTACGCCTCATGATTACAAAATTTACACGCCTTGAATTTGAACTTTTTACGAAACCGTTTACATCGGATTTTTTACGAGTTCATCAGTATTGAGATGAGTGAAACGTAACCGTTCACGGTTGTTGGTTCACAGTTCTGTCTATTGGTGGGCGCAGCCCACCCTACGACGCCCTGTAGCTTGCAACCTGCAACATTTTATTTATACTTTTCAGTATTAACGTATTCCAATAAATCAAGAAACTTATCTGCATTCACCCAGCCAGGTCGATTGCCGATTTTGTCGCCGTTTTCAGTTAAAAACCAGGTTACGGGCAGCCCGGTCACATTAAAAGCCCGGACCAGCTTCTCGTTTTTATCGGAATTTATCCGGATGGAGATAAAATTAGCGTTAAGGTAATCAGCCACCTTGGCTGCCGCGAATGTTTCTTTTTCCATTTTTTTGCAATAGCGACACCAGTCCCCATAGAAATTGATCATTATCTTTTTACTGCTGTTTTTACCCAGGGCCAATCCTTTTTCATAATCATGCCATTTAATTTCGCTGGCCGCGGCGGTTATCGAAAAACCAATTGTTAAAATAAAAAATATGATCCGTAAAATATGGAATATTGATTTCTTTTTTGTCATTTAAAATCCCTTTGATACAATTTGCGGGCAATCCGCCGACAGTGAAGCTCCGACGATTACCGGTTATTTTTTAAAACGACAGCCGGTTGCTCAACAAAAGCAGGCCAATGACTATCAGAAAGGAACCGGAGACATAATTGATGTATTTCAGGACTCTGGTGGCCTTTTTTAAAAAGATCAGCAGCAGGTTGATAAAGCCGGAGAGTATAATAAACGGGATGGCCAATCCGGCTGAATAGACGGCTAACAGGGCAATACCGTGCATAACCGATTCGTTGCTGCCGGCAATAATCAGTATAGAGCCCAGCATGGGGCCGATACAGGGACTCCATCCGGCGGCAAAGGCCATTCCGATGACGAACGTACCGAAAAAATGAAGCGGTTTCTTGCTCAGGTGTATCCGTTTTTCAAAATCGAGTTTGCCGATACGAAGCAGACCGGTCAGGTGGATGCCCAGGATGATAATGAGGATTCCCCCCGCAATTCGTATAACATCCTTATATTTTATAATAAAGGACCCGATCAGCGACGCCGACCCCCCCAGGAGAATAAAAATAAATGAAAATCCGCTGACAAAGGCCAGCGTTGCAAAAAACACTTTTTTTCTTATTTCCGCATTACAGTCCCGGGTCAACTCTTCCATGGAAAACCCTGATATAAATGTGAAATAAGCCGGTATGAGCGGCAGTACGCACGGTGAAAAAAAAGAAAGCAGGCCGGCTATGAAAGCGGCTGGAAAATGTACGGTTTCTGCGAACATAATGCTCCATCAGTCTGGTTCAGGTTTGTTGTGTGTGTGCCGACAAGACAGCGGATAAAACTGCCGGCAGACTATTTGTTGTTTTTTATTATTTCACATAATCGAGGCGCATTGCCGGATTTGAGGCTGAAAAAGAACAACCACAGTCCGACGGCCAGTATGGGCAGATTCCAGAGCAGCGAATGGTACATGCCCGTGCTGGACGTTACATCCAGTGAAAAACAGCCGCAGTTGATATCGATGCCCCTGAAAATATTCAACGACAGGGCAATGATAAATACTATCAGCAATAAATTGATAATCAAGGTACTGCCGCGGACAAGATAGCCTGCTATCAATAAAAGGCCACACAGGCCTTCAAGCCAGGGCAGGATAACAGCAACGATATTTATCAAATAATCCGGAAGGATCATGTAATTTTCAATAATGGCTGCAAATCCCCCGGGATCCATTATTTTGTTTGAAGCGGCCCAGACAAAAATAAGCCCCAGCAGCATACGCAAAAAAACATACAGCGGTTCAAGACGGCCGGCTGCCATATTCTTTCCTTTCGTTCAGCATTTTTGCATCTGCGGATGACGCGTATTTTTAGATCTAAACGAATAAGAGCGCCAGATGCAGCATTTGGTTACAAAAAAAGCAGTCATGGGTTGCAAAATTAAATATCCGTATGAGCACCCGGTGACATATAGCACGCCCCCCTATCCTTTTGAGTTCTCCACTATTTTCAATAATTTAATCATTGTTATTGATTTGTCTTTTGATTATTGTGATTTTTTTCCGACATAAAAAACATAAATGTTAGAATTAAGATACTGAGCAGGTGATGATTCGTTTTCATCGTTGCAAAATGATGAATTTATAGCCTGTGTGGCGAGTATGTCAATGATTTTGCATGAAATTCCTTGACTTATGTATAGAATATAACTAATTTTCTTTATATTTGGTGTTTATTCAATAAAATATCGATGCCTTGCTTTGTGCGTCGGGGAAAAAAGGTCTTATGTAAATATGTTTATTCTGGGTTATTTTTTCATTGCTGTTGCAAAAGTACTTGATTTTGTATTGCTTTTTTATATGTGGATTATTGTGGCCCGCGCCATATTGTCCTGGGTGAGCCCTGACCCGTTTAACCCCATCGTCCGTTTTATACATAATGTTACCGAACCGGTTCTTTCCCCCATCCGGTCGAAGATACCGGTGAACTACGGAGGGATCGATTTTTCTCCCATTATTGTGTTCCTGGGAATTATTTTTCTGCGAACCTTTGTTGTCAACACCCTTTTGCGGCTGTCGGCATCCCTGGTGTAGCACTGTTGTCGGAAAGGAGCTATGATGAAACTTACCCCCCTTGATATTCAACAGCAGCAGTTTAAAACAAAGTTTCGAGGTTTTGATGTTCGTGAGGTAGACAGATTTTTGGAACAGATGGCCGATGCGTTTGAAGCGATGCTTCGGGAGAACGAGGGCCTTTCTCAGAAAATTCAGCGTGTTAAGGCTGAAAATGTGGGCTATAAGAAACGGGAGGAGGCATTTAAACGCGCCATGTTGAACTCCCAGAAAGTTCTTGAGCAGATGAAAAATAATGCACGTAAATCCGCTGAATTGGTAGTTGCGGAGGCTGAGGTGCAGGCGGAAAAAATTTTGAACAAGGCCCATAACCGGCTGGCTCAGTTGCATGAAGATATTATCGAGCTGAAAAGACAGCGAATTCAGATTGAAGTTCAGATCGGTGCGGTTCTGGATGCCCACACAAAGCTGCTTGAAATTGGAAAAGAAGGAATGGCGACCCTGGATGAGGATGAATCCAAACTGAAATTTATTAAAAAATCATAATGGGCACGAACGGCAACCGATCGTTTCATGTTTTGAAAAGATTTGTTTGACTTGCGAGGTTGAAGCAATACCTCTCTACTAACAGCTAGGAGCGATGAATGGCAAAAATAGATGCCTTTTTTAAACTGATGAATGACCAGGGCGCATCGGATCTGCATTTGATCGCGGGCCAGCAGCCGGCCCTGAGGATCAGGGGAGATATCGAACGGGTAAAGTATAATGTCCTGGATAATGATACGCTAAGAAGCATGTTGTATGAAATTACTCCGGAAGATAAAATCAAGGTTTTTGAGGAAACCGGAGATGTTGATTTCGGGTATGAAATTCCGGGGCTGGCAAGGTACCGGTCCAATTATTTCATGCAGAAAAATGGTGTCGGAGCAGTCTTCAGAGAAATTCCCAGCACCATTATGACCGTCGAGCAACTGGGGCTGCCGTCGGTTATTGCCAAACTGGCCACTCTTCCCCGGGGGCTGGTCATTATAACAGGCCCCACCGGCAGCGGTAAATCAACCACTTTGGCCGCCATTATCGATGAGGCCAATCGACTCCGCAAAGATCATATCATCACCGTTGAAGATCCCATAGAATTTGTGCATACCAGCCAGGGATGCATCATCAATCACCGTGAGGTGGGGGTGCATACAAAGTCGTTCGCCAACGCATTGCGGGGTGCATTGCGCGAAGACCCGGATGTCATTCTGGTGGGCGAGATGCGGGATCTTGAGACCATTTCCCTGGCCATTGAAGCGGCATCCACCGGTCACCTTGTTTTCAGTACACTGCATACCACCAGCGCCGCCAAAACCGTGGACCGTATCATTGAGGTATTTCCCGCCAATGAACAGGCCCAGATTCGATCTACGCTTGCAGATGGAATCAGGGCCGTGATTGCCCAGGTTCTGTTTAAACGGATCGATGTAAAGAGTCGCTGTGCGGCACTTGAGATATTGATTGCAACGCCCGCGGTTCGGAACCTGATCCGGGAATCAAAAACCCACCAGCTTGCATCCAGCATGCAGACCGGGAAAAAATACGGTATGCAGCTTTTGGATGATGCCATTATGAATCTTTATAACCGGGGCTACATCGGCGCGGATGAAGCGTATGCCAAAGCCAATGAGAAGGCAAGATTCAGGCCTCTTTTAAAGGCGCCGCCCACGGATTTCACCGAAGCCTGAAGCGGGTATTTTTTGGATATGGAAATACGAAATTAAGGATTAAATACATACTACCCTAAGCCGGATAAACCCGCCGGAGGCGGGCAAGCCGAAAAATTACAAATTCCAAGCACCAAAAGACAAACAAATTCCAATATCTGAATCTCAAATAAGAGCCAAAGCAAATTATTTGTCCACACATAGCCTGGAGTCGTTTTGTTATTTTGGTTTTTTCCTGTTTTGAAATTTGGAATTTTAATCATTGTGATTTATTTGTCATTTGTTTTTTGATTATTGGGAGTTACTTTTTGACATAAAAAATACGAATTTCAGAATTTAGTTACTAAAAAAATATGGGGGAAGGGCATGAAAAAACAGGAAGTTGACCATATTCTCACCAAGATGCTGGATTCCTTTGATAATGTCTCGGATCTTAATTTGACTGTGGGAAAATCCCTGCAGGTTGAAAGCTCCGGTGAACTTATCCAAGTCGATATCAGTCCTGATTTTCGTGAACTCACGCCATTTCAGACCGAAATACTGGCGTTGAACCTTATCGGCAATAACCGCCGCCTTACCGAAGCACTTCTCAATACCGGTTCCTGCGATTTGTCCTATGCCCTGCCCGGCAAGGCCCGTTTCAGGGTTAATATTTTTTCCCAGTCCGGCAATTATTCCATTGTACTGAGAAAACTTGAATCACGCATTCCAACCATAACGGAGATGGCTCTGCCCAAGGCATTTTTTAAAACCGCCCAGGAACTGAACGGGATTGTGCTGGTTACCGGCGCCACCGGTTCCGGAAAATCCACCTCGCTGGCCGCTGTTCTCGATCAGATCAATGAAAAGCGTTCCGTGCATGTCGTGACCCTGGAAGACCCCATCGAGTATCAGCATCCCCATAAAAAATCGACCTTTAACCAACGGGAACTCGGCAGTGATTTTGATACATATGCCAACGGCCTGCGGTCCGCACTCAGGCAGGCGCCCAAAGTGATTCTGGTGGGAGAGATGCGCGACCGGGAATCGGTGGAGATCGGCATGACTGCCGCGGAAACCGGCCACCTGGTTTTAACGACCTTGCATACGGTGGATGCGGGCCAGACCATTAACCGAATACTGGGCATGTTCAAAACGGAAGAAGAGAATTTGATTCGGATTCGGCTGGCGGACACCATTCGCTGGGTCATCTGCCAGCGCCTTTTGCCTCGAATCGGAGGTGGGCGGGTGGCCACATTTGAAATTATCAGCACTAGTTTGAGGCTCAAAGATACTATTTTGCATGGTGAATCCGAGGGGAAAACATATTACGATATAATGGAGGCCGGTGTGCCTTTCGGTATGACAACTTTTGATCGGCATATCATCGGCCTCTATGAGCAGGGGTTGATCACTCAGGAGACTGCCATGGCCTATGCATCCCGCAAGGGCATTGTCGGCCGGGGGATCGATAACGTGAAGAGCTCTCGCGGTGAAGCCACCACCGATATTGACGACCTTGAAATCGATCGTAATTATGAAAAAACGCATTGATATGTCCGATGACCGACGTATTCGGGGCACCTGGTAACATTTAATTTTTTCATTTAACAGCCCGGTTTGAACACATGGCGGCTGTACACCGCATATGCATCATATGCCGCAAAACCTGATTTGATAAAGGTATGCCGGGTTTCCGGTCCGGCATTATCCAAGTGCGGATATGAATATTGCAAGGAGGCGTGGTAATATTATGGATATAAGCTGTGAACGATGTAAAAGCCAATTCAGGATACCCGATGAAAAGCTTTCCAGTACAAAGGCGGCTTTTTTTCTGTGCCCCAAATGCAAAAACCGGATATCTGTCGGACCGCTCAAAAAAAAGGATCAAAACGGATCCGATCAACCCGAAAAAGAAACCGCCTTTGATGAAATTAATGCGGAGACGGAACTCGATGAATATGATGCTTCCGAAAGACCGTTTGATTTTATGGAAGAGGAGGGGAAAATAGCCCTGGTATGTGAGACGGATGAAAAAATTCTCCAAAAGGCAAAAGATGTCTTAAAACTGATGGAGTATCATATCACCATTGTTCAAACCGACCGGGGCGCATTGAAAAAAATGCGGTACCACAATTATGACCTGATACTGGTAAATGAAGATTTTAATGCCACTGATCCGGATTTCAACAAAGTTCTGATGTATCTTGAGCGCCAGAAAATGGATATACGCCGCAATATGTTTGTGGCAATGATAAGCCATCGTTTTCGCACCATGGATCATATGATGGCTTTGAATAAAAGTGTTAACATGATTATCAACATAAAGAATATTGATGATATTGGTAAAATATTGAGTCGCGGAATAACGGAGGGCAATCTGTTTTTTCGCCTCTATAAAGAGCTGCTGAAAGAAACCGGACGGGTTTGACGATGAGGCAGAAGGTCATGGTATTGTTGTATTCTGTTTTCAGAGGGAAAAGAGGGCGGAAAATTAGGAAATAGAAAATAGGATAGACGATAGAGAGTAGCGAGATTGGGTGAATGGAAAATAATTTAAAATACACCTGTGCCGATTACAGGGCGGAAATGATTTTGGTCGGCCTGAGACAGCGTCTCAACCGTGCGGATTTAGACGAGAAAGATCGGGAAGAAATCATCAGGGAAATCGATCGACTGGAAACCGCCATGGACATGAATTAATGCAGCCGGCAACGGCGGACATCAAGCACATGGGCGAGGACCTCTATCTGGTTACCCTTTGCCCGCCGATTACAGGCTTTGAAAAATTTGTCAGTGCATGGGTCTTTACCGGTGAGAAAAAATTTGTAGTGGATGTGGGACCTTCCGTTACCAGCGAGAGCCTTTTTAAAGCGTTGCAGACGCTTGGCACCCATACCCTTGATTATATTTTTTTAACCCATATTCACCTCGACCATGCCGGTGGTATCGGCGAAATGGCCCGGTTTTTCCCGAAAACACCGATTGTTTGCCACAAAACCGGTATTCCCCACCTCATCGATCCAACCCGGCTTTGGGAAGGTACGGTAAAGACCCTTGGGGCTGTCGGCAAAGCCTACGGTCCGGTTAGGCCGGTTTCAGCCGAACGTTTTGTTGATGCGGCCCTGTTTGAATCTGATTTAATCAAGGCACTGATCACGCCGGGGCATGCGGCGCATCATGTCAGCTACCTGACGGGAAAAAATCTTTTTGCAGGGGAAGCAGGAGGGGTATGCCTGGAACTGCCATCCGGTGACACCTACCTGAGACCGGCTACACCGCCACGATTTTTCCTGGATACTACCATCCGGAGCATTGATGAACTGCTGGCGCACGATCCCGCGGTAATCCACTACGGACATTACGGTTCCCGTAACAATGCGGTAGAAATGCTGGAGATGCATAAAGGCCAGCTGTTGCACTGGGAACGGGTCATAGGCACTGTAATACGGCATACCGGGGATGACTCTCTTGAAGAGATCTGCCTGAAAAATTTATTGGCGAGCGATTCATTTCTAAAGGGTTTAACCAGTCTGGATGATGTCGTACAAAAACGTGAACTGGGATTTTTAAAAAACAGCATCCGGGGATTTCTGGGATATCTGCAGCCCCACACCGCTTAGTATTTTACTTCTGAAATTCGTGTTTTTTTATGCCAAAAAAAATACAATAGTCAAAAAACAACTTTCCCAAAACAAATCACAATGACTAAAATTCCAACTTCCCAAACAGGGAGAAATCAAAATAACAAAACAACTCCAGGCTATGTGTGAGGGAATAATTTGTTTTGGTTCTTATTTGAGCTTTGGATATTATTTAAGAGTTGTTGCTCGCAATTTGTTATTTGCGGCGTATGCCTTTTTCAACAGCGCCGGTTTAGCCGCTTTTTGATGTTTGGCTTTTTTTACCGTTTTTCTCAACGAAGCGTGTTACTTATAATCCGCAATCCTTCCAGCGTAAGGTTGTTTTCAACCGCCTCGATTGTTTCCGCTACCTGTTGCATGATCACGGCAAGTCCGCCGGTGGCGATCACCTTCGGAGACAGGCCCATTTCTGCTTTCATGCGCCGTACAATGCCGTCGACCAGACCGGCATAGCCGTAAATAATGCCGGCCTTAATACTGTTGGGCGTATCCGTGCCGATCACATTTTTCGGAGGCGTGAAAATATCGACCCTGGGAAGTTTGGAGGCTTTGATAAACAGTGCTTCGGCAGAAATCATGATTCCGGGACTGATGGCACCGCCTAAATATTCGCCTTTTTCCGAGATCGCATCAAAGGTCGTGGCCGTGCCGAAATCGATTATGATCAGGCTGGTTCGGTATTCGTGAAAGGCGGCCACTGCGTTGACGATTCTGTCGGCGCCGACTTCGTCCGGATTACTGTAAAGAATGGGCATGGTCGAGGCGGATTTGGCATCAACCCAAATGGGCTCGCAGGCCAGGTATTTGCGGCAGAAAGCCTCCAGGATATTGACCATGGGGGGGACAACGCTGGAAATAATCGTGCGGCTGATATCTTCGGATCTGATATTGTTTCCTGCAAACAGGCTTGTGGTTAAAACATAAAATTCATCTGCGGTTGTATTTCTCTCCGTGCGTATCCGCCAGTCTATGATAAGCTTCGATCCATCATAAATTCCCATTACGGTGTTTGTATTACCCACATCTATGACCAGTAGCATTTTTCCCCTTATTTGCGCACTATGGTTACCGAAAAAATTTCCGGCGTAACCTTTGTCAGAATAATTTTAACCGGAAGCGTAATCGTGGCCCGTCTAACATAAATTCCGGGCTCAAGTCCCTTCAGGTCGACATAAATCTCCGGATTTTTTTTTGAATAAAATTTGTCGATTATATTGACCGGCCCCCGGATTTCAAGATCGATTTTGGGCGGTGTAATCGTATAGGCATACTGCGAATTTTTCCCGATTACCGGGATACCGCTGATTTTTTGGGTTGTTATACGGTGGTCCACATGGATTTCGGCAAGAATAATCTTATCCGGCACAGCCATGGCAATGTTATCCGGCAGATCCATTGCAATTTCTTTTTTAAAGGATTCGGATATTCCGGCTATATCGATTGGCTTTGTACGGATGCATGTCATGCCGGCCAGCCTATTAACGGGACCGGAGACAATTACGAATTCAGGTTTTACCTCTGCCATGGTTATCGCATAACCGCCGGCTGGTTTGCCGGATAAAAGCAGATCTACCGGCAGTGTTTTTTGGGCTTTCTGTTCAATATTCAAAGCAAAGGAAGGGGGCGTGACCGTTTTAATTTTGACTGTTTTGGGGAGTGAGATATTTTTTGAATCCAGGGGAATATCCTGTCTCCCTTTTTTTACTGCGGAGAGGTTTAGCGCGTAATACGGGAAGCGGCCGGACAGGGCTTTGATTGCAGATTTCGGCCCCTGAATATGCAGTTCCAGGTCACCCGGGGGCGGGCCGGTCAAGATTAGTCCCTGCGGGATGTCACTGATTTTGACCGGGATGCGTATTGAGGTTTCGATAATGGATGTAAAGGGCCACAGCAGGATGACAACCGCCCCAAATACGAAACCCAGACTGATAATAATGATTGCTTTGCTACGAAAAGCCATTCAAATCCTAAACCTGATCCGGGAAAGTCGGAATCAAATTGAATATTTGTGGAATCGCCATGTCGATTGAATAGTGAATAGTGAAAATTGAAAGCTTGTGGTTTCACTTTCCATTATTCACTTTTCACTTTAAAGCTCCGTCCGGGCTGTTTTAATAGCGTCCATGATAGCGGCTGTTGCCCGGCTGTCGGCCGCATTATGCACCCTGACAATATGGGCGCCATGTAAAATTGCAGCCGCGATTGCTGCCTGAGTGCCGGTTTCTACAATCTGAGAATCGGGATTTACAGCATCGGTGTGCTCTTTTGTAAGAATGCTGCGGATAAATGCTTTTCTGGACGGACCGATCAGTAAAGGCGTATCAAGCGCATTGAATGCTGCAAGATTTTTAATCAGGGACAGGTTATGTGCAACGGTTTTGCCGAATCCGATCCCCGGGTCGATAATGATTTTTGATCTTGGGATGCCGTGGTTTTCGGCATATGCAATTGCTTCGGCAAGAAATTTTGTAATATCCGGAATTAAATTGTGATAAGTCGGCGCTTTCTGCATTGTTTTTGGGGTACCCTGCATATGCATCAAAACAACGGGTACACCGGTCTGCGCAACAAGGTCGGCCATGTCGGGGTCCGCTTTCAGAGCGCTGATGTCGTTGACAATACTTGCGCCTGCATCAATTGCATCTTTGGCAACAACTGCTTTTTTGGTATCTATGGAAACCGGTATGGACACTCGCCGGACCAGTTCACGGATGACCGGTACCACCCTGTGAATTTCCTCGCCGGCAGAGACCGGATCGGCAAACGGCCGGGTGGATTCTCCCCCGATATCCAGAATATCGGCCCCCTCCCTGAAGAGCCGCTCCCCATGTGCGACGGCCGTATCAATAGAAAGATATTTTCCGCCGTCTGAAAAGGAATCCGGTGTTACATTTACAACGCCCATGATACAGGTGCGCGGCCCCAGTTCAAGGCTATGGTTTCCCCAGGCTATTTTATATGATTTCATTTCTATTTAACGATCTCTGAATGGATAACCGTGATTGTAACCGTGAACAGTAGTTTATCCCTGATTTTAGTGCTATGGTTTCTCCGGGCTCTCCTTTGCCCCGGGGCGACCGTTGGCGCTGTCCTGCTCTTGTTTATCCGTTGTTGTACTCGCGGTTTCCTGCGAATTGGGTTTTGTGTCGTTTTTGCCGGTGTCGGCCCCATGGGATGGCAGCTCAATGCCGGGCCGTAAAGATAAAATGAGTTCGTCGAGTTCGGCACCCAGAACCGTTTCTTTTTCCAGCAGCATATCCGCCAGTCTATGAAGAATATCCACGTTTTCCGTAAGGACCTCCGTGGCCCGGTCATAAGATGAAACAATCAGGTCTCGTACTTCCTGATCGATTTTGCGGGCGGTTTCCTCGGAATAGTCCCGGTGCTGCGCAATTTCCCGTCCTAAAAAGATCTGCTCTTCTTCCTTGGCGTAACTCAAAGGTCCGAGTGTTTCACTCATGCCCCAGGAACGGATCATCTGCTGAGCAATATCGGTGGCCTGCTTGATATCATTGCTGGCTCCGGTACTGATGCGGTTGAAAATAATTTCTTCGGCCACCCGGCCGCCAAAAGCAACGGACAGTTCGTTTTTAAGCTGATCCTTGTATTTAAAATCTCTCTCTTCGGGCAGGAACCAGGTAATGCCGGCGGCCCGGCCCCGGGGAATGATCGTGATCTTGTTGACCGCATCCGTCTCCGGCAGGAATCGCGCAACCAGGGCATGGCCGCCTTCATGATAAGCCGTGGTTTTGCGGTCTTCCTCCTTAATTACCTTGGATTTGCGTTCCAGGCCCATATAGACTTTATCCTTGGAGTCCTCAAAGTCGACCATGTCGACTTTTTCCTTGTCCCGCTTGGCGGCCAGCAGGGCAGCCTCATTTACCAGGTTTTCAAGATCAGCGCCTGAAAAGCCGGGTGTTCCCTTGGCCAGGATCAGAATGTCGACATCCTTGGCAACCGGGGTTTTTTTCATATGGACCTTAAGGATCATTTCGCGACCCTTGATGTCCGGCAGGGATACATATACCTGGCGGTCGAACCGGCCCGGCCGAAGAAGAGCCGGATCCAGTACATCGGGCCGGTTGGTGGCGGATATCAGGATGACGCCTTCGT
>CAYQNS010000078.1:0-16893 GCA_964418755.1 uncultured Desulfobacteraceae bacterium | reverse complement strand
TCATGAGGCGTACTTATTGTACGTTGAATGATTGCAAAATGCAGCGCAACGCAGACACGCAGTGAAGCGTAGCGCTAATTTGAATTTTTTACGAGACCGTCATTTGTCGCTTTTCCTGTTTTTCAAATCGCTGCTTATATCACCTGCAAGTTCTTTTATAATTGAAATTACATTGCGCCCTCTTTTTTTTGCAATCCCATGGGCCTGATCCACCACCAGTGCGGCCTGATTTTGCAGATCGGAGAGCGCCGGCATGGCTGTATCCTTTTTACCGTATTGCCAGATCAATAACCGCAGCGCCATTTTTTCTTCCTGTTTTCTTAAAAAGCCCATGGTCATCCTCTTTCCCGTTGGTGCAACGGCTGCCATGTACTAAAAAATGCCCCCAAAGGGCATAGCGAAGCGACCTCCACAAATATTCAATCGTCAGTATTCAATTCTCAATTATACAAATCACCGGCAAATTTTAAATAAAACATCTTCTAAAACAAGTTTGGGATTCTGTCCCGTGGACTTGAGTTTTACATCGGCTGCACTCAAATATCCCATGGCATCAAGCAGCTCCCTGAGTATGAATTTTTCCGAATTTTTCAGCAGCAGATATAAGGGATAGGGGCTGCGCGGATTTTTGGCGATGATCAGGTCAGAAGTCGGTTTGGCAGTTTTTTTGGTCTTTTTGCCTTCACCCGGACCGGATCGATCCGTATTCCACTGGGCTATGCATTCCAAAAGTGTTTTATCATAGGCCTGAATCAAAGGCATAACCTGCGACTGAAACTGGTTGTAGGACATCCCCTTGCTCCAGGTTCCGCCCTGAGCGCTTGCCGTAAAATCTTTTACAATTATCAGCCTTCTTACCTGATTTGCCAGGGCCGCCAGAACTTGCAGCGGATGAAAATTTTCAGAAAGCAGGGATCCCATAAAAAACAGGGCCTGTGGCAGATTTTTTTCCGACAGGGCTCCGGTTAATTCATAGATGGGGTCTTTCCGGGTGCGGTTGACAACGGCATTAACATCTTGGATGGTTATTCTTTCTCTTTTCCCGACATAATCGATCAATCTTTCCAGATTATGCAAAAAAGTGCGCAATTCAAACCCGGTCATCTCATAAGCAGCATGAAAGGCGTCCGGATCTATTTTTTTATGGTGCCGGCCTAAAAGCGCGTTCATTCTCTCCCGCACCACTGCCTCCTGGGCTGTTTTATCGGCCTTTCGATCTCCCTGCGGAACCGAGCAATCAATAATAACACCGGCGGTTTTAATGGTTTTGTACAAAATGCGCCGTTTATCCACAAAATCGGTGGTGATAATCAGATAGTTGCCGGCAGGAAATCCTTTTTCAACGGCTTTTTGAAGAATTGCACTGTTTTCACTCGCAGCGGGAATGGTGAGCCTGTTGTCGATACAGTACGCTTTAAGTTGATCCAGCCATTTTAGATCGCCTGCCTGTTTTGAATCAATTTTCAGGAATTTGTAATCAAGGCCGGCAAGATCTTCATAGGCGATATTGGCAAGTCCCAGCATGGTTACAAAATACCGGGCCGCTTTTTTCAATTCATTTTTATCATAGGCTTTTTTAGCGTTTTCAAATATTTTGAGACTGTCCTGCCGGGAATAAAATATTCTTGAATCATATATACAGACGACCTTGGCCCCGCCCAGAAGCGAATACGTACTGCACTGCTCGATTGCATCCGGAATATTTTCATTGCCGCCGTCAAAAACATGCTGCCCCACACTTCTATCCCCGGGCGGCAGCAAAAAATCCAAAAGCTCATTGAGTGCCGATTTGCAGAGTAACTCTTCGCCGTGAATCAGGTATATCTGTTCAGGCTTTCCGGCGTTATCTCTCTTTTTTGAATCGGCAATATATTGCTTTATTTTTTTGTAATGAACTTCGGTCATCGTTTCCACTAAATCGTGTTTTTATTTTTTGACTGGGCGCCTCAGCGTGAGATCTTTTTTGTTCCGGTTTTTCCGGCAAGGACCACCAGCATGACAACAGCGACGAGTGCCAGGCTGCAGCCAATGGTTTGAGAAACAGATAAAACGCCCATTATCTCGCCCCCTCTGTAATCACCCCGGAATATTTCGATGACGGACCGGGTGACGCCATATAACAATACATAAAGCCAGAATATCTGTCCTTCAAATTTTCGATGCCTGCGAACAAAAAGAAGAACCAGGAATATCATGAGGTTGCCGGCAGATGAGTATAACTGGGTGGGATGCAGCGGGATATTGATGGGCGCCAGTGAGGCGGGGTCATGAAACGTAATTGACCAAGGCAGTTCACATGTCTTGCCATAGCAGCATCCGGCAAAAAAACATCCGATACGACCCAGAAAATGTCCCAAAGCCAGTGCAGGAGCTATAATATCACCGGTCTTCCATATGGGCAGATGCCTGGCCCTTAAATAGATTATCGCGGTCAGAATGGCTCCGATAAACCCGCCGTAAAAGACCAGGCCGCCTTTCCATATCTTAAACATGTCCAGAGGATTGGCTGCAAATTCGCCGGGAACTGTGGCAACATAGGCCAGCCGGGATCCCACAATCGCAGCAATCAGAATATAAAAAGCAAGGTCCATGATTTTTTCATGATCCACGCCGCACCTTTTTGCCTCCCAAGTTGCAAACCAGATCGCCGCCAAAAACCCCATGGCCACAAAAAACCCATAGGTATAGATTGAAAACTTTCCCAGATTAAGAAGAACAGGATGCATTTGATTCAATCACCTTTAATCATCGGATTACAACTGTATCATTCCGGCAACTTTCCCAGAACCATATGAATTAACAAAACCAGGATACCCACCGTCACGGCGCTATCCGCCACGTTAAAAGCGGGCCAGTGGTACGCACCAGCGTAAAAATCAAGAAAGTCAACGACTTCTCCAAAACGAATTCTATCGATCAGATTTCCGATCGCTCCGCCCATGATCAGGGCCAGTCCTGCGGAAAGCCACTGATAGCTGCGGGGTATTTTTCTGTAAAGATAAAAGAGCAGTAATATGGCCAGTAATGAGACAGCCAGAAATAAAAAGGCTCGAACACCGGGGCCCTGCCGAGCCATAAACCCGAACGCCCCACCCGGATTGCGAATATGGGTAAGGCTGAAAAATCCGGGAATCACGGGGATGGAATGGTACAATGCCATGGTCTTCAGCACCAGAGCCTTGGTCATCTGGTCGAGAGCCACTACGCAGCCGGCAATGAGCATAAGTCGGATATATTTGCTTTGCTTAAAATTTTCCGTCAAAATCCGATTCCCATTATCCCTGAATTTGAAAACTATATAGTGTCTGTCCGAAAACTTATATACCTTTAGAAATCAGCCGTTAGCCGTTAGCCGTCAGCTATTAGCCAAAGGAAGCCTTCATCATTTCAAGCTGAAAGCCAATAGCTAAAAGCTTCATTTATTTAAATCTATAATAAAGCCTTATCATTTAAGCTTTTAGATAATTTCCGTTCAGGCACTGCTATATGGCAACGCTATACCGGTTCGGTTTTCCCAATTTCTATTTTCCATTTTCTATTTTCAAATATCCATTTCTATTTTTTCAAGGGCATCTTTACAGCGCCGGCAGATAGTCGGATGCATATCATCTTCACCAACGGTGGCGTCATAGATCCAGCAGCGCTCGCACTTTGCCCCCTCAGCCGATTCGACTTTGACGCTGAGCCCTTTTATATCTTCACTGACGTACGCCCCTTCCAGCTCAGCCCCTTTGATCAGGGTGGCCTGGGAAACGATAAACAGGGAACTCAATTTTTCAGTGATGATAGCAAGGTGTTCATGGATATCACCGTCACAAGAGATAGTTATCCGGGCATCAAGGGGATGACCGATGAGTTTTTGAACCCGTGCTTCCTCAAGGGCACGTGTGACTTCTCCCCGAACATCCAGCAGCGTTTCCCACCTTACGGCCAGTTCTTCATCAAGATATTTATTTTCAACAGCCGGCAGCAGGGCCAGGTGAATGCTCTCTTCCTTATCCTTCCCTGGTATGTATTTCCAAAGCTCCTCACTGGTAAAGGAGAGTATGGGGGCCATCAGCCGGGTAATGGTATCCAGCACCATATATATTACGGTCTGGGCGCTGCGCCTTTCCCGGGACTCGGGCGGTGCGGTATACAGCCGGTCTTTCAGGATATCCAGGTAAAAGGCCGACAGGTCCAGGGTGCAGTAATTAAACAGGGAGTGATAAATAACATGAAATTCGAATGTCTCATATGCCCTTCGCGTCCGCTGGATCAATTTCTGCAACCGGTGAAGCGCAAACCGGTCAATGTCCGGCAGGCTGTCATAGGCCACTGCATCGATTTCAGGGTCAAAGTCATACAGGTTCCCTAAAATAAACCGGCTGGTGTTGCGGATGCGGCGGTAGGCATCACTGAGCTGTTTTAAGATATTATCGGATATCCGGATATCATCCCGGTAGTCTGCTGCGGAAACCCAGAGGCGGAGAATCTCGGCCCCGAATTTATTGATCACCTTTTTGGGTGCGATCACGTTGCCGATGGACTTGGACATCTTGCGGCCTTTGGCATCCACCACAAATCCGTGGGTCAGCACGGCATCATAGGGTGCCTGGCCCCTGGTCCCCACGGCGGTGAGCAAAGAACTGTGAAACCATCCGCGGTGCTGGTCACTGCCTTCCAGGTACATGTCCGCAGGCCATTTCAAATTTTCACGCTGCTCCAGAACCGCGGCATGACTGACGCCGGAATCAAACCACACATCCAGAATATCGGTTTCCTTGACAAAGGTCGTATGGCCGCATTTTTCACATACACTGCCCTCGGGCAGCAGTTCTTCTGCGCTCTTTTCAAACCAGACATCTGCACCAAACTCGGCAAACAGATCATAGATATGATCAATAATGGTTTTATTGATATGCAGGGTTTCACACTTTTCACAGTAGAAAACCGTAATGGGAACCCCCCAGGAGCGCTGCCGGGATACGCACCAGTCCGGCCGGTTTTCAATCATGCCGTAAATTCTTTCCCGGCCCCAGTGCGGCACCCACTTTACACGGTCGATCTCCTCCAAGGCTTTTTTACGCAGTCCGGTCTTTTCCATGGAAATAAACCACTGGGGAGTAGCCCGGAAAATAACGGGCTTTTTACAGCGCCAGCAATGCGGGTAGGAATGCTGAATATCTTCCCGGGCAAGTAACGCACCGGTTTCCTCGAGTTTGTCGATAATACCCCGGTTGGCCTTGAACACAAACTCTCCCTGAAAAAAATCAACATCTTCGGTAAAGCAGCCTTTGTCGTTTACCGGGCTGTAAACCTCCAGGCCGTACTCCAGGCCGACCTCATAGTCCTCCCGGCCATGGCCCGGCGCCGTATGCACACAACCGGTACCTGCTTCCAGGGTCACATGGTCACCTAAGATAATCAGTGACGCCCGATCATATAACGGATGCCGGCAATGCTTTTTTTCAAGATCAGAGGCCTTGATATCGGTCAACACGGTGTATTCATCAATACCAAAGGTTTTCATGCAACCATCGACCAGGTCACGCGCCAGGATCAACACCTGATTGTTTCCGACATCAACGGCTGAATAAACAAAATCCGGATGCAGGGCTATCCCCATATTGGCCGGAAGGGTCCAGGGAGTCGTGGTCCAGATTATAATGGATACATCTTTGCCTTCAAGGGCCGAAAACGTTTCACCAAGATCCTCTGCCATGGCAAATTTCACATAAATCGACGGCGATGCATCATCCGCATATTCAATTTCCGCTTCAGCCAAGGCCGTATGGCAGCTGCAGCACCAGTATATGGGCTTTTTGCTCCTGAAAAGACTTCCGTCAAGGGCGAATTTGCAGCATTCCCCGGCAATGGTCGCTTCATAAATGTAGTTCATGGTCAAATAGGGGTTGTCCCATTCGCCCATGACGCCCAGCCGCTTGAATTCGTCGCGCTGGATATCGATAAATTTTTCAGCATACCTGCGGCAGTAGCGCCGCACTTCCACCTGGGAAAGTTCCTTTTTCCTGGATCCCAGTTCCTTATCCACATTGTGCTCGATGGGAAGGCCGTGACAATCCCATCCTGGAACATATACTGCATCAAAACCGGCCATCTGCCGGGAACGGATGATAATATCTTTCAATATTTTGTTTAATGCGGTACCGATATGTATATTGCCGTTGGCATAGGGAGGGCCGTCATGCAGAATCCATTTTTCGCGATCTGCAGACGCCTTTCTGATCATATTATATAGGTCTTTTTCCTCCCAGGCTTTGAGCTGTTCGGGCTCACGCATGATAAGGCTGGCTTTCATGGGGAATTTGGTCTTTGGAAGGTTCAAGGTTTTCTTATAATCCATATTTCCTCCGGTTGGTTGCTCGGGCCTGAATTTATTCCATTTTGTGACAAAAAATGTAGCGTAACCATAGCAACATATTGAAACGGTTCCGGTTTATCCGGCGTATGCCGGCTCTGCATAAATAAAGCCTGTAATATTAAACGCAAAGGTTGAAGGTGTCAAGCAAATGTTGGCTCCCAAAATAGAAGGCCCATAACTGTTTTCCCCGATGCAACCGGACCGGAAACGCTTGCATCATTGTTTCTTTTTCTGATAAGCTTTAAAGCGAATCAAGGCCCTCGTAAATGGTTTTGATCCGGATTCAGACATTACCCGCTACAGACCCGGCCGCACAACAGCAGGCGGCCGGCTACAAAAGGAGGTGCAGCATGACAAATATTTTTGTTTCACCGGGAAAGTACATGCAGGGCAAAGAAGCACTGAAGGAGGCTGGAAACCATATCCGCTCTCTTGGCGCAAAGGCCATGGTCATCGGCGGCCGACACGGATTGCAGGCGGTCCATAAACCCCTTACCGCCGGCTGCCGGAAAGCCGGTGTAGAAATCTTTGAACAACTGTTTAACGGCGAATGCTGTGACAGCGAAATCAACCGGTTGACCCAGGCTGCTTTGCATCACAATGCCGATGTGATCATTGGCGCCGGCGGCGGCAAAGCGCTGGATACCGCCAAAGTGACGGCCTGGCGCCGGAACCTGCCGGTGGTAATCATCCCGACGATCGCTGCCACCGACGCCCCATGCAGTGCCTGCGCCATTGTGTACACGCCCGACGGTGTGGTCGAAAAAATTGAATCCTCATCCAAAAACCCCGAGCTGGTCCTTGTGGACAGCACGATTATAGCAAAAGCCCCTGAGCGTCTGCTGGTATCGGGCATGGGAGATGCTCTGGCCACCTGGTTTGAAGCCGAAGCGTGCAGCCTGACCAGGGCTCCGAACTGTGTCGGCGGAACCTGCACCGAAGCAGCCTTAATGATCGCTCAAACCTGCTATGAGAATCTCCTGGAATATGGTCTGGACGCAGTGGCCGCCTGTAAGGTGGATGCGGTAACGCCGGCTCTGGAAAAAATTATCGAAGCCAATATCCTTCTTTCGGGCCTGGGATTTGAAAGCGGGGGCCTGGCCGCGGCCCATTCCATTCACGACGGCCTGACCGCCCTTGAAGAAACTCACAGCTATTATCATGGAGAAAAAGTCGCTTTCGGCACGATTACACAAGTGATTCTTCAGGATGCCGGAGCGGACATGCTCGATGAAGTCATTGATTTTTGCATGTCCATAGGCCTGCCGACTACCCTCGCCCATCTGGGGCTTGCCGACTGCGACCGCCAAAAACTCATGCCCGTGGGCGAAAAGGCCTGCGCCAAAGGCACCTTTATGGCAAACATGCCGTTTCCGGTTACACCCGATGCCGTTGTTGACGCCATGCTGACGGCGGATGCTATCGGCAAGGCGGCCGTCATATAGCCAGAGTGTTTAAAACAGCTCCGATTTCAACCTCCTTACAACCGGTCGGGGATGCCGAATCGACGGATATCCCTGACCGCATAAATTTTTTCCTTTACAATGCAGCGCCATTCCTTTTATAAGTCGCAACAATTATCTTATGAAAATTTTTTTGTCAAAATACTGGTTTTTCATCGGCATTGCCATAGTATCCGTAATTGCATTTAATTTTCCGGTCATCGGTATCAAAATAAAGCAGTGGCAATTGCTTAAGGCAGGTATTTTTATCGCCTTTCTAATCACCGGCCTGCAGATGAAAACCAGCACGATCATCGATGAGATCCGAAATTTCAAGGCCTTAAGTTCGGCAATTCTTTCCTCACTGGTGCTGATCCCGGCCATAGCCTATATTCTGGGGGCCATTTTCTTTAAAAACAATCCGGGATTTCTGGTGGGAACCTACATTACGGCCGTTGTTCCGGCAACGATAGCCTCGGGCACCGTACTGACCGCCATCGGCCGCGGCAACATCCCGTTGAGCCTGTTTATCTGTGTGTCCACCAATTTTCTTTCCGTATTCACTATTCCGGTAGCACTGAACATTCTCCTTCAATTCGGCCAAACTATTGATCTGCCAATACTGAAAATGGTCAAAAGCCTTTTTATAATCATGATGCTTCCCACACTGCTGGGCCAGATGCTCAGGATAAAAATCAGCCGAGCCATAGCCCCTTTTAAAAGCTATTTTTCAATTTTCTCTCAGTTGGTTGTACTGCTTATCATATTTAATGCCGTTGCAAGTTCAACGGATAAAATATCTCAACTGGGATTTAAGATTATTTTCATCTTCATGTTTATGATTCTGCTGCACGGCATCATCCTTTTGATGAATTTTGCCATCAGCCGCCTGATACGGCTGGACCGGCCTTCCACCACTGCTTTTACGATCCACACCTCTCAGAAAACACTGACGATCGCCTATATCGTCTGGGCCGGATTTTTCAGTACCTCTTTCCCTATCGCCATGATACCGCCCATTATTTACCATCTCACCCAGATGATTATGGACACAATCCTTGCCCACCGCTTCAGGGCTGCCGCGGAAATGGATGACGATCCTCGACTGGTTCCAAGCCATAGATCACCGGAAAAACCGGTGGCTTGAAATAAAAACCGCTCAAGCGGATTAAAATTTGCTCAATAGCATTCGGTCACCAATTTTTCTTTTTCCTCTCTGATCAGCTTAATGCCGCGCCTATGTCTCTGGGTGATGCGGGTCCAAAAGACCTGTTCACCAGGGATCTTCAAGTTGATTCTGTCAATAGTACACAGTCGTATAGTAAGCGCAGCTACTCTTGCTTGCCTCTTTGAATCCGATTTCCTGGGCATGACGAGCAATAATCAGTTTCTGTAACTCTTCAAATTGTTTTGTATTCGTCTCACCTTCTCCTTTCTTGGTGACAGGAAAAGTGTCCCCCCTTGTTCGAACCAATTTTTACGAATTCTCGTTAACACGAACAGTGTTATTTGTTAAGATACAAAATGATTCACAAAAGTTTATACTATCAGTCATTATTTGATTGTCATCTATTTTTTTACCTTGACTACTTGACAAAATACATACATATTACTGTAAAAATTTTATGGTGGTATAATGAAAATAACACTTTTTAATCCTTCTAGAACACTCTCCTCAGATGGATCTCGTTTAATATCAGCCTTACTGAAAAGGGCCGGTCATTCGGTAAAAATTATTTTTCTCTCAAGATCGGCTTCTTTGATGTATGAGCCTGATGAACTCAGACAACTAAATGATATTCTTTGTGATACAGATCTGGCCATGATAGCGGTCTATAGCAGCTATGTCAATCGGGCAATACAGGTTACTGACTTCATCCATACTGAATATCCGGGGATGCAGGTAATATGGGGAGGGCCGCATTGTATTTCGGTACCGGAACTTAGCATACGTCATGCCGACGGTATTTGCTTTTCAGAGGGAGACCAGGCTATCATTGAATTTGTCAATAAAATGGAGGCAAATATTGACTATTCCACTACTCCGAATATGGCTTTTAAAAAAAATGGTTTTTATATAAAAAACAACCCCCTGCCACCTTTCGCCGATCTGGACAGCCTTCCATTCTATGACTATGACTTAGATGATCACTTTCTGCTTGACAATGGACTTTTTCCAATGACCAAGGAAATAGTTCAAAAGCGTCATGCATATTATCCATATAACATTCCCACCTTTTTTTACCTTACATCCCGGGGGTGCCCTAACAAATGTACATACTGTAATAATAGCCGATATATAAAAATTTTTGGGGGACATAATCCGCTGCGCTTTATAGGTGTTGATCGCGTTATCCATGAGATTGAACATACTCTGAACCATCTTAATTTCTTTGAACTATTGTTTTTCGGTGATGATGACTTTTTCATGCGTCCTCAAAACCAACTGGAAGAATTTGCTGAAAAATATAAAAAGAAAATAGATCTTCCATTTATAATAGCAACAAGCCCAAATACATACCAAAAAGAAAAAATGGAAATTCTATTAGATGCAGGATTAAAATGCATTCAGATGGGCGTGCAGTCGGGTAGTCAAAGAGTATTAGATGATGTATTCAAACGAAAAATTAGTGTAAAAAGAACCAAGGAAGTCGTAAGCCAGATCGAACCGTACAAAAAAACCCACGACATAGATCTTCTACTGGATTTTATTATAGACAATCCTTATGAATCTCGTGATGATGTAATTCAAACATATAACTACCTTGTTGATCTGCATCCAAAGACAATTGTCAATATTTTTTATTTAGCATTTTTCCCGGGTACTCCGCTTTATGAAAAAGCTATAGAAGATGGGTTCATTGAACCATATCGAGAAAAAACAGATACATTCAAATTCTCCACCAGAGAAGGTATAAGAGTAAGATACCAAAAAAATTATGAACTGTTTTTAATCCTACTGCTTAGGCGTTTAAGACTACGAAGCATTGGTCATCAATCGCCATGGCGACATGTACCTAAATTTGTTTTCCGGGCAATAGCAAGCAAACCGGTGCGTGCATTTGCCTTCATCTTTCCAGAGTCTTTCTATGTTTACCTCTGTCAGAAAATTAATAAATGAATAAAGAGTATATTTATATAGAACTATCGAAAAAAACAGAAGCATGCAAATGCGTTATCTAATTCCTAATTTTCAGTCTCTAATTTCTAATAACCTGCCATACCCCACCAGGCTGCAGCCAGCAGAAAAAGGCCGGCCTCGGTGACTTCGGTCAGGGCACCCAGCATATCACCGGTAATACACCCGATGCGGCGCCGGTAAAATCCGAGTGTGCATGTGACAATAACGGCGAATCCAAGATTCAGTACGACTGCGCGCCATCCCAGAAAAAGGGATAAGGCCACCGGAATAATAAGGCCCCAGAAAGAACTGATGGCCAGTTTTTCTGCAAAAACCCCATGACCGGTTCCACTCTCGGCCCGCCCATACTCCAGAAAACGAATGCCGAAAAGCATGGAACTTCTGGCATAAACGGGAATGATCAGGAGCAACAGGCTGCGGTGAACGGAAATTTCAGCCAGTCCGGCCCATTTGGCGGAAAGTCCGCAAAAAACAGCTACAAGCCCCATGGCACCCACCCGGCTGTCTTTCATGATGGCAAGGGCTTTTTCCTTTGGCCGGTTTCCATAAAGACCATCCGCCGTATCTGCCAGACCGTCGATATGAAGAGAACCGGTTACCATAATAAGAAGAATCACGTCCAGCAGGGAAGCCACCAGGGGTGACCAGAAATTAAGAAAAATCATATCAAAAACAGATACAATTCCACCCAGCAAAAGGCCCACAAGCGGGAAAAATGCAATCATCCCTATTGGGTTATACGTGCCGGGTTTCCCAACTGGAATAACGGTAATAAACTGAATTGCAGCAATTAATTTTTTCATTAAACACTCTATTGTTTTATCATTTAATTTTCACCGGTATTCCGGCCACCATCCAGATCACCTCATCCGCACAGGCGGCCACTTTCTGGTTGGAAAACCCGGTGGCGTCCCTGAACAGACGGGCGAGACGATTTTCCGGAACAATACCCGTGCCGACCTCATTGGAAACCAGTATAACCGGACACCGGGCAACCTCAAGTGCCCGGATCAAATCCATCACATGCCGGTCGATGGTTTCAAAATCCTCGGTTTCCAAAAGCAAATTACTCATCCAGAGGGTCAGACAATCAACGAGTATCAGATCACACTGGGCACTTTTCTGCGAAATGGTATCCGCCAGACGGACCGGCACTTCCAGTGTAATCCAGCTTGAACTGCGGTCCTGCTTGTGGCGGGCCACCCGCTGGTTCATCTCCTCATCATGGGGTACGCAGGTGGCGACAAAAACTTTTCGGGCACCGGGCATTTGCTCCGCCAGTTCAAGCGCGTGACCGCTCTTGCCGCTCCGGCATCCACCGATTACAAATATTTTTTTCATTTATAATTTTTCCCGAATTAAAAAAAATCTATCACTTGTTTTTTAAAGTCAGCGTCAACGGCATGAGCGAATGGGTGGCCCTGTTTATTTTGTCCTGAACCGGCATAAATTTTAAAGGCCGGATAAATCCATCCATCACCGGTTAATGGACATACCATCAAATCAATATGATATCAAATCCCATGATAACTTTAATCCGGCAAATGCGTTTAACCGGCAAAACCTGCAAATACAAAATATTTGGGGCAGCGTCCATTCCATCCGAAAACATTTTTCTACTTATGCCAGAAAACAAAAAAAAGGGGCGTAGCATTAAAAGCCATCCCCTTTTTTTATTAAATATGGTGCGCCCGGCCCGATTCGAACGGGTCCCGGCAGCTTCCAACTCCCTTAAATTATTACAATTTTGTGGATTACAAGTACAATCAATTTCCACATAGTGGCAAATTTAGGCAGATTTTAGAACAGCTTACACGAAAAGTCCCTTGCAAAATCCCTTGCAAAAAATCATAGGTTATCACAGCCAGCGCTATCGAAATCTTGTTTTTTTAACTCGGGAGTCGACCCTGTGTTCCCACTCTAATAACAGGCACTTATCGCTATAGCAATGAAAAAGTCAAGGCTTTTAACTCTGTTTCAAAAATGAATGCAAACAACCCATTATCCTACCCACCCTGCGAACAGCGATTGATTTTTGGCGGTACGGGGAATACAATAAGTAGTGCTCGGAGGGAATAGCGCTTCAATGGCCGGATATCAACTTCAAGGAGCGGTATATCCATGTGCAAAGGTCTATTGTTCGAAACAAGGTATCGACCCCGAAAAGCGGCAAATCAAGACGGGTGGATATAAGTCCACAACTTGCCGAAGCATTAAAAGGGGAAATGCAAAAGACCGGACTCAGGGAAATCAAACCGGGGGAAAACAAGAATCAGTATATTTTTACATCCGGAGCCGGAAATCCCATTGATAAAAACAGTTGGCGGCGGCGGGTTTTTCATAAGGCGGTTGAAAAGGCTGAAATATCCAAACGGGGACCCCATTCTTTGCGGCATACATACGCAACCTTGAGAATTGCAAAGGGTGATAATATAGGGGATGTTTCAAACCAGTTAGGGCACCATTCGGTAAAGTTGACACTGGATATTTATTACCACTGGATACCGGGCAAGCAAAAGGCCGAAGTGGATGCTTTGGACGATCCTGCTTTAATGCACCCAAATGCACCCTATATGCACCCTGAACTAAAAAAGGGCTTAGCCGCAAATGGCTAACCCCTTGAAATTATGGTGCGCCCGGCCTGATTCGAACAGGCGGCCTACGGATTCGTAGTCCGGCACTCTATCCAGCTGAGCTACGGGCGCATGAAAACTTAATTGAATTTTGATTGCTATTTAAGCTATGATACTAAAGTTGTCAATAGGAACTTGTACTATTTTTCCAAAAAGGAAATACTGCTCATATGCCGCATACAGCACTGATGAAAATCGCCCTGACGGAAGCTGAAAAAGGGGCATTGATAGGTGAGGTCCCGATAGGTGCCGTTCTGGTTTCCGAATCAGGTCGGATACTTGCCGCATCTTTCAACCGGACCATAAGCCTGGCCGATCCCAGTGCACATGCGGAGATACTTGCATTGCGCATGGCCTGCCGGAAGATTAAAAACTACCGGTTGTTAAACACAACGCTGTATGTTACCATTGAGCCGTGTATTATGTGCATGGGGGCTATCATCCATGCACGGGTCGGGACAGTCGTTTACGGCGCACCGGATCCCAGATGGGGGGGGGCTGGTTCACTGTATAATTTTGCAACCGATAACCGCCTTAATCATCGTCCGGAAGTCATCGGCGGAATATGCGAAGATGACTGCAGAAAAATAATTCAAACATTTTTCAGGGAAAAACGCAGGTAGACTGACAATCAGCAGCGTGTGCTCATCTATACTATAATTAAGGATTTTGGATTGAGCCCCTTGGCAAACCAATAAATCACAAAAAACAAACGACAAATTAATTACAAATAGCAATGACCAAAAAGGCAAACAATCCCGGACTATATGGGATTAAACAATTGATACTTTTTTTAAAAAAAGTATTTTCAGATGACACCCAATCACAACTCGTAACATTTATACATAAAGGAGCATCACGTGTCTAATATTGTAGTTGTCGGAACCCAATGGGGCGATGAGGGCAAGGGCAAAATCGTTGACCTTCTGGCGGAGAATGCCGATATCGTAGTCCGTTTTCAGGGCGGCAACAATGCCGGTCATACAATGGTGGTAAACGGAAAGCAGGTCATCAGTCACCTGGTGCCGTCGGGTATTTTGCAGGGGAAAACCTGTATTATCGGAAACGGGGTGGTAGTGGACCCGGCGGTGCTCATCGAAGAGATGGACTATCTGAAAAGTCTGGGAATCGAAATTACACCCGACCGGTTCAAAATCAGCGAAAAAGCGCATCTTATAATGCCCTATCACAAAAGTATCGATCATGGCCGGGAAGTAATGAAAGGCGATCAAAAAATCGGCACAACCGGGCGAGGCATAGGGCCGTGCTATGAAGACAAGGCCACGAGGAGGGGAATCCGGTTTGCCGAACTTATCGATTCCGATCTCTTTGGCAGCCGGGTAAAAAATATCATGAAGGAAAAAAACTTTTACCTGGAAAATTATCTCAACTCAAACAGCCTTGATCCGGATAATATCATCGAGCAATACAGTGACTATGCGAAACAACTGGCCCCCTATGTTTCCAACATCTCCATTTTACTTCATCAGGCCATTCAATCAGGAGGCAATGTTCTTTTCGAAGGAGCCCAGGGAACCCACCTGGATATTGACCACGGCACCTATCCTTATGTCACATCTTCCAATACGGTTGCCGGCAATGCATGCAGCGGTTCAGGTATCGGCCCAAAAGCAATCAGCGGTGTTAACGGTATTGTAAAAGCCTACACCACAAGGGTTGGTGAAGGCCCTTTCCCTTCCGAACTGTTCGATGATGCCGGAGACTATATGCAAAAACAGGGGGCTGAATTCGGGGCCACCACCGGCCGCAAAAGGCGCTGCGGGTGGCTGGACACGGTAATTGTGAAAAATGCCGTACGATTGAACAGCCTCACCGGCCTGACCATCACAAAACTGGACGTGCTGGGCGGTATGGATGCAATCAAAATATGCACTGCCTACGAATCAAATGGCGCGGTTAGAGATGATTTTCCGGCAAACCTTAAAACCTTGGCGCAATGTAAACCCGTATATGAAACACTACCGGGATGGACAGAAGATATTTCCGGTGTTCGCGAAAAGGACGATCTACCCAAAAATGCAATCAAATACCTGAACCGTATCCAGGAGATCACCGAAACACCCATCGACATTATCTCGGTGGGTCCGGGGCGTGAGCAGACCATTGTTTTGAATAATCCATTTGGCTAAAATGAGAAATTCCATAGCTTAATTGAAAGAAAAAATCGGCCTTTTGAATTATTTTTAATTGACAATTTCAAGCCGGTGGTTTAAAAGCACCAACCAAGTCGGGAAGTGGCTCAGCCTGGTAGAGCACAGCGTTCGGGACGCTGGGGTCGCTGGTTCAAATCCAGTCTTCCCGACCAATTAATAAAAAAAGGGTTCGCGGCGATTTCGTCCGGACCCTTTTTTAGTGGATTCTGGCTAATTGTCAGCCAGACATGTTAGCGAAATAACCATGGCATCCGCCGCATTTCAATCAATAAGCCCCTTTCGATAGCAGTTATAATCCACAACGCCCCGGCACCGGGTGAATTGGTTAAAAACATCGTTATATTGGTTCAATTGGTTGAAATTGGTTGGGAACGTCAACACCAGTGCTGAGTTAAAAAGAAAAGGACTGCGGTATGAGTGCTGAGGACTGAGTTGAAGATAGGTGCTGAGGGGAGCTGGAGCCCTTTCCTCCAACCTCAAGCGAAGCGCTCCTTTTACCCTGTGAAATTCATGCAAATGAGAAACGGAGTGTATTTAACCGGGGCCGACCTCCAACGATCGCGCAGCGATCTTCCCTTCTCCGTGTCCTCCGTGCTCTCTGTGGTGAATCCGCTCTCAGTCCTCAGTCCTTTTAACTCAGTCCTATGCCCTTTGCCGCGAAGCGGCCTTCGTGCCTTTTCGTGTGGTGAAAAGGCTTTTAAGTTTTTTGATTTGTTGAATTTGTTGGATTGGTTCGTTCCGAAAATCAATCTTGACATTATGTATATTTGAACTTAGTATTCAAATATGCATAATTTAATCCAAAGAGAGATAACCGATACCGTTAAGACCCGGTTAAGAAATTATCCTGCAGTCGCCTTGCTGGGGGCTCGTCAAGTGGGTAAATCGACAATTGCCGGCATGGTGATGGAACAGATCCCAAAGGCGATTCACCTCGACCTGGAACGTCCTGCTGATCTCAATAAACTCACTGACCCTGAAGCTTTTTTTGCTCAATTCAGCGATCATATGATTTGCCTGGATGAAATCCAGTGTAAGCCGGATATCTTTCCGATTTTAAGGGGCGTTATCGACCGCAACAAAAGAAATGGTCAGTTTCTAATTCTCGGATCGGCCTCCCGTGATTTAATCAAACAAA
>CAYQNS010000077.1:0-16995 GCA_964418755.1 uncultured Desulfobacteraceae bacterium | reverse complement strand
TGTCGATATACTCTTTTATGCGGCCGCGTTTGATGTTTTTAAGCCGTTTGATATACCTGCCCGATATCAGCGTTGGGATCAAATCCGCACCTACACTCTATCCGTTTTGCGGATGGAGTAAGCTGTTTACGCAGATTTGTAAGGGGCGCGGCAACAATCAATACCCTCAAGGGTCGGGGAATTTACTTATGCCGAGGCACTAACGTCTTTCAAAGTGTCACGCAACCTGTTAAGGACTTCGTCGATCTCTTCTTTTGCTACAATCAGCGGCGGTTCGAAACGGATAGCCTTTGCATTGATCAGGGTTCCTGCAACGAGAACTTTACGTCTGAACAGTCCGGCAGCTACTTTGTATCCGACGTCACCATTTATAAAATGCTGGCCGATCAGAAGACCTTTGCCGGTAATTTTTTCATATATACCGGGGAACTCTTCAGTAAGTTTGTTGAGTTCACCCATGAAATAATCACCCAGTTCTGCCGCACGCCGGGGCAGGTCGTCTCTGAGCATTATCTGGATCGTGGCGATGGCCGCCGCGCATGACATTGGGTTTCCACCGGTTGTTGTGGTGTGGATAAACGGATTGGGTTCTTCAAATGATTTCCATATTTCGCCGCTGCCCATAAAACTACCGATGGGCATGACACCGCCGCCAAGAGATTTTGCGGTCATCATAATGTCAGGTTCCACGTTCCAGTGGTCAACGCCCCAGAGCGCACCGGTTCTTCCAAGACCTGTCTGAACTTCGTCACAGATCATCAGGACATTGTATTTTGTGCAGATTTCACGAACTTTCGGCCAGTAATCTGCCGGAGGGACGATAGCGCCGGCTTCGCCCTGGATAGGTTCTGCAATAAAACCGGCAATGTCGATGCCGACAATGTCACAGATTTCAAGCTGTTTTTCCAGCGCATCCGCATCTCCAAAGGGAACGTAGAAGGTCTGTCCGCCATAAGGCTGCAGCGGCGCACGGTAATCTCTTTTGCCCATAACACTCAGGGAACCGGCGGTTTTGCCGTGGAATGCCTTGACGGTTGAAATAAAATTATGTTTGCCGGTATAAAGTCTTGCAATTTTGAGCGCACCTTCAACAGCTTCCGTACCACTGGCAACGAAAAATGCATGATCAATATTGCCGGGTGTGATTTCAGCCATGAGTTTTGCCAGAACACCCCGCAGGGGATCCATCAGTTCCTGACTGGGAATACCGGATTTGCCGGCCTGAGCTCTAACGGCTTCCACGACTTCGGGGTGTGACCAACCCAGATCGAGTGCGCCGTAGCCACCGAGAAAGTCAAGGTATTCGTTGCCGAAGTTGTCATAAAATTTTGAACCTTTGCCACGCCATTCGACAGCAGCGTAATCGCCGACTTCCGTCATTGATTTGCGATATTCAACCCAGCCTGCATTAAAATGGTTTACAAAGTTGTTTTTTGTTTCTTCTGAAATCCATTTGGCAGTGGTGTTGTCCAGTGTTTCTGTATCCTGTTTGATGATTTCCAGCCATTTGGCGGAATAATCAAGAGCACTTTGAAAATTACTCATACTTCCTCCTGAAAATAATAGTTAATAACATTAATTGTTTACAATACGTGTGCCTGTTTTACCCTTAAGGGCGTCCAGTGCTTTATCCAGACTTGTGATTATGGAAGCCTTGCCGCCCCTGCGGACAAACCGCATGGCTGCATCCATTTTGGGTCCCATGGAACCGGCGGCAAACTGACCTTCTTCCTGGTATTTTTCCGCTTCACGTAAGGTTATGGTTTTTAAGGATTTCTGATGTGGTTTTTTGAAATTGATATAGGCATTTTCAACATCCGTCAGGATCAACAAATAATCGGCATTGAGGACCTGGCCCAGTTTATCGGCCGTAAGATCCTTATCGATAACCGCATCAACACCGGAGTAACTGCCGTCATCTTCCTTGACAACGGGAATTCCGCCGCCGCCGGAGACGATAACCAGTGCGTCAATATCAAGAAGTTGCCGAATCGCTGTTTTTTCATAAATATCAACGGGCTTCGGTGAGGGTACAACACGGCGCCAGCCTTTTTCCTGACCGGGTTTGGCCTCTTTTACGATATAGCCTTTTTCGTTTTTCAGGGCCATGGCCTCTTTCTCGGTATAAAAAGGGCCGACCGGTTTTGACGGGTTCTGAAAGTCAGGATCATCCTTATCAACAACAACCTGTGTAATCATGGTGGCAACTGGATAATCCAGACCTTCCTGTGAAAAATGATATCCGATACGGTTTTGAAACATCCACCCTATTTGTCCCTGTGTCATGGCACCGCAGCAGGCCAGTGTCTGCGGCGGCACAATATTTTTTGCCTCTTCCTGCTGGATCAGCAGCGCACCGGCCTGGGGGCCGTTGCCATGGGTCAGTATCTGGAGATAACCGGCCTTGCAAATCCGTGTAATCTGTTTGGCAGTGATATCTACTTTTTTAAACTGCTCCTCGGTTGTCCCTTGTTCGTCGGCCTGCTTTATTGCATTGCCCCCCAATGCGACCACTACCAGTTCTTCGTACATGGATAGCCACCTTATCGAATCTTAAGACATAATGAGAGCAAGCAGTGCTTTTTCCGTGTGCATTCTGTTTTCCGCTTCATCAAAAATAACTGAATGCGAGCTGTCCATAACTTCATCGGTTACTTCAACACCGCGTCCTGCCGGCAGGCAATGTTCAAAGATTACATCTCTGTCGCACTTTTTAATAATGTCCATGGTTACCTGGTAGGGTGCAAAAGCTTCCTTTCTTTCATCCACTTCCCCTTCCTGGCCGATCCAGTACCACACATCCGTATAAATGCAGTGTGCATTTTTTGTGGCTTCATCAATATTTGCGGTCTGTTTGAAAACACCGCCGGATACCTTGTTGTTTGCTTCGAACAGGTCACTCCATTCAGGAAGGATCTGATATTTTTCAGGTGCGCAATGGGTATAGTTAATGCCCAGCTTGGAGCAGATCATTGCCAGGGAATGAGCAGGCTGTGTACGATCACCAAAAAAGGTAACATTCATCCCTCTAAGATCAGTGCCGAATCTTTCCATCATGGTATAGATGTCGGCCAATGCCTGGCAGGGATGGTTAACATCCGTCATGGCGTTTATAACCGGAACGTCTGCGTATTTTGCAAATTCTTTCAGTTCTTTAAAATTATTCCAGCGAATCATGATGACGTCATGATAACGACTTAATACTTTTGCCGTATCGTAAATGGATTCTTTAACACCAAGATGAATTTCACCGGGTTTCAGGTAAAGTGAAAACCCCCCCAGTTGCTGCATGCCGAGCTCAAAAGAAATACGAGTACGAGTTGAGCCCTGATCGAAAATCATACCCAGAGATTTGCCGGCGAGGTAAGGGGGGAACAGGCCGCGTTTGGCCTCAAGTTTTAATTCTCTGGTAGTCTCCAGCATCATCATAATTTCTTCGCGGGTAAAATCCTGAAGTTGTAAAAAGTGTCTTCCTGTTAAACTGCTTTTCATAATGGCCTCCTTGAACCTTATAAATGTGTTACGGCATTGCTCTATTGATATATATTGCCTTCGGTTTTTTGGATAAGTTTTTATGTATCCAGGTACCATATAACAAAATTCAGCACACAATCTATTTTCGAACCATATAAAATGGAAAACATCCCTATGTCAAGAAAAATAATTCGAAAAAAACTAAAAATGGCCGATTATCGAACACGACCGGTTCCTAAAAGATGTGACGAATGAAACAACTATCTTAAACAATTAATAAAGTGCAATATATGTGTAAAGTTATCGTCTTCCCGGGTGAATTTTATCATCAGAGAAAATGTTTTAGATCGAAAATCGAACACAAACATTCGAAAGTAACTTGTCATGAGGTTGTTTTTATGCTATATGGTGTTAAAAATAAAACTTGAAACCTGAATTTATGGCTCATAAAGCGAGGACGAATGAGAGACAATATTGATGACGTTGATTCAAAAATAATTCATCTTCTTAAGAAAAACGGCAGAACGCCGAATACGGAGCTGGCCAAAAAACTTAAAATTTCTGAAACTGCCATCAGAAAACGATTAAAACGCCTTTTTGAAAATGAAATGATTCAGGTTGTTGCCGTCGTGAATCATCGTAAAATCGGATATGAAATTGAAGGCAACATTAAAATTAAAATCGATACCAAGAAGACCGAACAGGTTATCCGGGAACTGGAGGTTATAGATGCCATCTGGTATATTGCCCTATTGACCGGCGCCGCGGATTTTGATGTGGAATTCAGTGTAAAATCTCAGGGAGATCTTAAGGGTCTGCTTGCCGATATCAACAGCATCGACGGCGTAATTACCGCCGAACCTTCATTCAGGCTTCAACTTGTGAAGAACCGATATGACTGGGAGACACCAAAGGCCGGGGAGATGCCGACGTGAGTATAAAAAAGAGAGAATAAATAACTTCACATTATCTCATTTGCCCGATGGCTGCTGTTGCGTAATACAGTGGACACAACCACCGCCAAGCAGAATCTCACGGCCGGGAACGCCGATGATCTCCCTGCCGGGAAAAACCTTTGCGATCAATTCCATTGCCGGTTCATCATATGGATCATCAAAAAGGGGAACAACCACTCCGCCGTTGGCAATATAGAAATTAATGTATGAGCCTGCCAGGCGGTCGCCCGCATTTCTCGGTTCGGCATCTTCATCATAATCGATGCCCTCGCTCTCTTCCCGGGTCATATACATTGGACCGGGCTGGTACAGTTTATGGATCTTGAATTTTCTGTCTTTTGCGTCCGTACTGTTTTCCAGAATTTCCAGAGCCTCTTTTGAAATTTCATACTGCGGATCGGATTCATCGTCCGTCCATGTCAGCATCACTTCACCCGGTCTGACAAAACATACCAAATCATCTACATGGCCATCTGTTTCGTCAAGGATAATACCTCTTGGAAACCAGATGATTTTTTCAATATTCAAGTATTGAATGAGATACGCTTCAATTTCTTCTTTTGAGAGGTGAGGGTTTCTGTTGTCATTAAGCAGGCACTCTTTTGTTGTCAGAAGCGTTCCTTCTCCATCGACATGAATTGAACCGCCTTCCATAATCAGGGGCGCCCTGTAACGATCGATGTTTTCAATTTCCATTACCTTCCTGCGGATCTTTTTGTCCTGGTCCCAGGGAAAATAAAGACCGCCGTTAAAACCACCATATGCATTGAAGTCCCAGTCGACACCGCGAACATCACCCTTTTCATTAACTACAAAACTAGGGCCCATATCCCGCATCCAGGAATCGTTTTGAGAAATTTCAACCACACGAACATCATCCGGGAGCAGGGTGCGCGCATTATCATGCTGGCCGGCATTAACGCAGATTGTTACAAGTTCGAACCTGGAAATCGCCTTTGCAACCTCAACAAATGCTTGTTGAGCCGGTTTTCCGCCATTTCGCCATGTATCAGTACGTTCCGGCCATAACATCCAGCAGCCCTGATGGTGTTCATATTCGCCGGGCATCCGGTATCCATCTTTTCCGGGGGTGCTGTTTATGGTTTTTGCCATGGATCCTCCAACTGTTTAGTGCCTGAGGAAAAATCCGTTCAGGCACAATTTTCCCCTCACCCCTTGGGAAATAGGCCGGAGCGAGGGGGAAATCAGACTCAAAATCACGTTATACCGGGCCGGAAGCCCTGTACGGCGTTCACGATCAATGTGATTTGACCATGGTCCATGCCTGGTCCATCACTTTATTTTTATTACCGAGGTCTTTAACAAAAGTAAGGACTTTCATGGTCTCAGCAGGCGGCCAGACGCCGGGGTTGCTCAGATCATCCTTTGACAAAAAGGGTCTGGCAGCTTCATTGGGTGTGGCAAAATGGTTATAATTTGAAAGGGATGCGCCAACTTCTGGATCCAAAATCCAGTTAATCCACTTATGGGCCGCATCGGGGTTTGGCGCTTCAGCAGGAATGCACATGGAATCGATCCAGATCACACTTCCCTCTTTGGGAACGACAAAGCCTATTTTTCCAGGGTCATCGGCAATGGCCTGGATGGCATCGCCATTATAAACCAGTGCGGCATTGGCGACACCTGCAATGATATCATTTTTACCACCTACGCCGCCTTTAAATCCCATGCAGGAAGATCTTTTTTTGGTCTTGATCAGCAGTTCGGCAGCCGCTTTCAATTCTGCCGGTTTTGTGGAATTAAAGTCTTTGCCCTGGTAAACAAGTGTAATGCCGAGCATTTCCCTGATAGAATCAATCAGACAAAAAGGACCGGATTTTTTTTGAGAATCAAATATAATATCCCAGGATGCGGCATCCGTATCTGAAATTTTTTCCCGATTATACATAAGACCCACTGTGCCCCATTGCCACCCGGCGGAATACTTGTTTCCAGGATCAAATGCAATTTCTTTAAACTTTGGTGCCAGGTTTTTTAAATTGGGAATTTTTGAATGATCCAGTTTTTGAATCAGTTTAAGATTGATCAGACTCGGCATGATATAATCCGAGGGAACAATGATATCGTACTGGCGCACGCCGCCGGCTTGAATTTTAGCCATCATCTCCTCATTGGATTCGTACAAATCAAGCTTTACTTTAATCCCTGTCGCTTTTTCAAAATCCTTGGGCATATTGACTTCATCCATGTACTCCGACCAGATAAAAATATTCAATTTTTCCTGGGCAGATGCAATAGACATCCCACCAAACAACACAATCACGGCTACAAACAACATCATACATTTACGCATGGCAGACTCCTTTACTGTAAGAATGTTAATAATATTAGTGCCCGGAAAATACTTAACGTACGCTTCCAGTTAAACCCGATTTTTTAATCATGCTGCATTTTTCTTGTCAGTCGCTCAGTTCCCACAACAAGTAATACGGTAATCAGCAGAATAATTGTGGAAAGCGCATGTATCTCCGGCGTTACCACCCTTCTGACGGCTGCATATATATATATGGGCAGCGTAACGGAATCAGGGCCGGCAGTAAAAAAACTGATCACAAAATCATCAAGCGACAGTGTAAAGGCCAGCATGGCACCGGCTACGATACCCGGTAAAATCAGTGGCAGTGTAACATGCCACAGCAGATATGGCGTACTTGCAAAAAGGTCCCGCGCAGCCTCTTCTATATCGGAACCCAGGGAAACCAGTCTGCTACGGACGACCAGCGCAACAAAAGCGATTTGAAAAGTAATGTGCCCAATAATCATATTAAGCAGCCCCGGTTCAAATATTGATGAAACCAGCCTTAAAAGGCCAAATGCCACAACGAGCGCCGCGGCAAGTATAATATCCGGAATGATGACAGGCAGGTGAAGCAACATGTCAAGAGAAGTATCGGTTTTCCCCGACCATGGGAACCGGTCCATGCCAATGGCAAGAATTGTCCCCAGCACAGTGGCTACCACTGTTGAAACCACGGCAAGTACCAGGGTATTCCATGCGGCATGCAGAATAATGTCGTTGTGGAACAGTTTGAAATACCAGTCCAGCGTAAAGCCCTTCCACACCAGGCCGTATTTTGTTGCATTAATTGAGAAAAAGGCTACGGCGGCAAGGGGAAGATATAAAAAAGCCATGGTCATGAGCGCCAGAACCGTTACCACGATATTGGATTTTTTCATATAATCGTCACCTCCTTGCTCTTACGTCTGTACAAGTATAAACTGCACATCGTCAACGCCATCAACCCCATACTTATAGATGCCCCAAAGGCCCAGTCCCGGCTGGCCCCGAACTGCTGTTGAATGACGTTGCCCACGAGCATATATTTTGCCCCGCCCAGGAGGTCCGGTACCACAAACATACCCATGGCGGGAACAAACGTCAGTATCACACCCACGGAAAGACCGGGCAGGGTTTGCGGTAAAATCGCATGCATGAAAATTCGAGTCCGTGACGCGTAAAGGTCATTTGCGGCTTCCACCAGGGCCCAGTCCAATTTTTCAATACTTGAAAAAAGCGGTAACGCAACAAATGGAAGATATATGGAAACCATTCCAAGATATACCGCAAATACGCTTGGATACAATGGCGAATCAGGCGCAATGATACCAAGCGCAGCAGCAAGTTTCGCAAAGGGCAATTCCGGCGCAAGGATCAGAAACCATGCATAGGTCCGAATGACCATATTGGTCCAGAAGGGAATAATCAGCATGGTCAGCCACAGATAACGTGTTCTCTCTGACTTTCCGGCAATAAAAAAACAAAGCGGGTAGGAAAGGAGAACCGATATAAAGGTGGTAACAGCGGCGACCAGGATAGATCGCCATAGAATCATGATATAATCCGATGTCCACCCAAATAAGCCAAAACCGGCAAGCCGTTTGTAATTCTCCAGACTGAATTCCCATACAAGCTGGCCATAGGCACCCCGGCTTGCAAAGCTGACAATTATCAGAACAAGCCCCGGGAGAACCAGAAAAAGCAAAAGCCAGATCATCCCTGGAGAAAGGAACAAAAGCCCGCGTTTTAAAAGGCTTTTAACCGAAGTGAGTTCGCCATACCAGACGATTATTTTATCCATTAAGAATCACCAGGTCTTCCGGAGCAATATCCAGCCAGACTTTGTCTCCAATGTTAAAGTGTTTATAGGTGTTAATTCTGATTCTGAGAGGGCCTGGTTTACACCAGAGATCAAAATCGCTGCCCCTGTATATGATCTCACTGATTTCAGCTCTGACCCAGTTTTTTTGAGGCTGTTTTTCGTGTATGCGTATCCACTCCGGTCGAATGGCAATGGTTCCTTTCTCCCAGGTAGGCGTCTTTTCCAGTTCGAATTTACCAAGATCCGTTTCAAACAATCCATTCTTAAACGTTCCGCTGAGCAAATTGGCGGCACCAAGGAATTCAGCGACAAATTTTGAATCGGGCCGGTCATACACCTCTTCAGGTGTTCCATGCTGTATAACTTCGCCGCCACGCATAACGGCAATTTTATCCGACACCACCAGTGCCTCATCCTGGTCATGGGTCACCAGAATAAAGGTATGGCCAAGGCTCTGCTGTAACTGCCTGAGTTCCACCTGCACCTGTGCCCTCAGTTTGGCATCCAGCGCAGACATCGGTTCATCCAGAAGAAGAACTTCCGGTTCATTTACAAGGGCTCTGGCAAGAGCAACCCGCTGTTTCTGACCGCCTGAAAGCTGATGTGGTTTCCTTTCAGGCATCTCCTCAAGCCCCAGCATTTTGAGACGCAGCTCAACTCGTTTTTTAATCTCACCTTCTGCAAATCTTCTTGAACGCAGTCCAAAAGCGACATTTTCAAAAACGGATAGATGCGGGAAAAGGGCATAGCTCTGGAAAACCGTATTGATCTGCCGTTTTGTCGCCGGCAGGGGCGTAATCTCCTCTTTTCCCAGAAGAATTTTGCCTGAGTCCTGCAGTTCCAGACCTGCTATCATCCTCAGCAGCGTTGTTTTACCACAGCCGGAGGGACCGAGAAGCGTAAAAAAGGAGCCCGCTTCCACTTTAAGTGAAATATTCTTTACCGCCTGAACATCACCATAGGTTTTATTGATTTCCTCGAGATATAAATCTTTTTTCTTCTCATGCATCATCATATTATTCCCCGTAGCGGGTCCTGTTCTCACAGGCAAAAATTGAATGTTTTTAACAAAAACCAACCGTGCAGACCGCCGCTCCCCGGCAAGAACGTCGGCGCGCCTAAACCGCTATCCACCGAATATCGGTTGGAAAACCTTCACTACCGCGCCGTCTTCCACTTTACCGGTGGCCTTGACAATGCGGCCGTTTACTGAAATAAAGCCGATTTTTGATTCCAGAATCCCAAGGTGGGCAACAAGCTCAGTAATACCGGCGCCATTCCGGATTTCAACATCAAGACCCTTTGCCGAATCATAATTTTTAATTTTTTTCCCGAGGGTCCCGTATAATTTAACGATTACCCTGGCCATCGGATCCTCCCGCGGATTCCGTTTAAAGATCAAAGGTGGAATCCATCTGTTCGTCACTGACCTTCACTACCGTATTGTGGGGCGGGAGCGGTTCTTCGTAGAACATTCTGGGCAACCGGTCGTCTTCGGCGGTAAATCCGGCTTTTTTGTTAAAATCGAGCTCCGCTTTTAGCACCCGGGTGCCCAATGCCCCCCAGTCCTTTTCTCCGAAGGGTTTCCCCGATTTTGCGGAAACCATGGCATAAACATTTTCAATTCCGCCCGGGGCCGCCAGACCGGTCTGGGCAAAATCACAGATGCCCACGGTGTCGACGGCGGCCATGTGCAGTTGTGTATCCCTTGACGCCTCAACCTGACCCTCTGCCGACAACGGATCCAGAGTCCCTCCGAAGTCGGCCAGGTTTTGATCCACCACCCAGCCGGCGGTGTGATCACCGCCCATGGGACTCGTGGCATAGGTCACCGCCATTCCCTGCAGGGCTCTGGGATCATATGCCGCGATACTCTGGCCCTTGATGACCGGTACCCGGTCATGCTTAAAGTGTTTTCCCACCGCAGCGGGCCCATTGCCGAGTATTTTTCCAAAATCGGTCCCCGAAGCCACTTCCTGTACCATTTCAATGGCAGCCTGGCCGTCACCGAATTTTTTATAACCGGCATCCATTGCAACGGCAACGGCAACCCCTGTACTCATGGTGTCAAGCCCTATGTCGTCGCACATGAAATCAAGCCTGGCGATAACATCAAGATCAGCATTGCCGATCATACCCCCCATGGACCAGATGGTTTCATATTCCAGAGAAGAGGTGACATATTTTCCTTTTTTATCAACAAATTCATTGGAACAGTTGATAATGCACTGGGCGCATCCCTTGTGGGTGGTCTTCCCACCGCGTTTTTTGATCATTTCCGCCAGGGCCTCCCCATTGATTTTTTCAGCATGATCAAACTGGCCCTTTGTCGCATTAAAACAGGGGAACGCACCTGCCGCGTTAATCGGTTCCACCAGTACGGCGGATCCAAGCGCAGGAAGAATTTCACCGCTGAATTCGTCTTCTTTTACCGCTTTGGCATAGGCTTTTGAGGCTTTTCTGAACGTGTCCGGATCCATAAGTCTGTCCGCATTTTTTCCGCCGCGATGTACCACAAGCGCCTTGAGTCCTTTTGACCCCATCACCGCACCCAGTCCGCCCCGGCCGGCTGCCCGACACGGTCTTCCGTCAAAATCAGTGGTCTGAATCGATGCCGCGGTCAATTGAAATTCACCGGCAGGCCCGATACAGGTGATACTGTTTTTGTCGCCATGGTCTTTTTTCAGTTGTTTTACCAGCTCGTAGGTTCGCATTCCTTTGTACGCAACGGCCTCTACCAGTTCGGCTTCACCTGCCGCATCTATCTTCAAGATGTGCAAATCGCCATCCAACGCCTTTCCTTCAATGATGATAGCTGTAATTCCGAGACCGGCAAGATCCGCTGCAACCGTTCCCCCGACATTGCTCTCCTTAATACCACCGGTAAGGGGGCTCTTGGCGCCGATGGAAAGCCGACTGGTGTTCACCAGCGGTGTCCCGCTTAAATATCCGGGCGAAATGATCAACTTATTCTCCGGCCCCAGTGGGTCACAGGTGGCCGGTACATCTTTGTTGATCATGCTCGAGGTGAGACCTCTGCCGCCGAGGCCGAAATATTCTTCCGGTACATTCTCGGTGTTAATAGTACAATCAGCCATATTGATACGTATAAATATCATGAATGCCTCCTTTCACAGTTGTTAATTTTCTTGAGTTTTATTTTATTGCAGCAGTTCACGGTTTAGGGTTATCGGTTCGCAGTTACAAAACAGAGATTTAAAATGACTATCCAAAATGCTTCAATCGTTACGTAATTATTGCAAAAGCTGTGCGCTGCAGACCGACACCCCTGAACATTTACCGCATTTACATGCTTTTATTTTTGCAATTTCATAGCCGGGGCACAATACCGGCAAAGTTTAAACCATGATTGATCTGGCATGAAGAATACCAATCTTCTAATTGAACCTTTGCTTAACTACGGGCTATAAACGGTTGATGCTCAAAAACGGCAAAGTTCGATAAATTTCTTATATAGTGCCTGTTAAAAATGCGATGGCAAGTCTTTTCGAGTGTTCAGCAAAATCTTCAAATCTCCTATTTTGATCGAGAAAAGCCGTCTGGAATTCAAGCCCCTCGATAAGGGTCACGACCATATTGGCTGCCTGCCCGGTATCTTTTACCGTGATGATACCCTCTTTTTTGAATTGCTCAAACTCCTTGACGAGAAGAACTTTTAGCTGGTTTATCATTTTCCGAAACCGGTTATTGATCTCCTTATTCCGAAAACTGAGGTAGTAAAATCCAAAGTGCACACCCGGATCAACCGTCCGGGAATACTCAAACGAAAAAAGGATATCCATCAGGGCTTTGAACCGCTCTTTAGTATCCTTTATGTTGTCAATTTGGAAAAATTCCGGGGCCGCGTATCTTTCGATCAGCAGGTCAAAAAGCTCCACGGTCAGGTTATGTTTGGTTTTGAAATAGTGGATAATCAGGCTGGGATGGATGTTCATTCGTTTGGCGATTTTGGCGATGGAGGCCCCTTCGATACCCTCTTCGATGATCACCTGGTAATAATTTTCAAGTATTTCAGGTTTGCGATATTCGATTTTGCTATTTTTGCGAGGCATTTTAGCTACTTTATGATAATTAATTGAATGTTCGGTTAATTCTTAATTAATATCATAAAATTAGGCTTGTCAAGTAAAAAATTATTTTTTAAATTGAATAGAAAATTTTATTGTGGCTTAATTGAAAAAAGCGATAAAAAATAATGAATGTTATTTATATCCAAGTGCTTTTGTTCATAATGCAATAGTGAGACAACAGGTGCTTCAAGCGTGGGGTTCAAATTTTATAATATGTTCCACGCACTTTTTTCGGGAAACGATTTACACACGTCGGCCGCAGAAAATCAGATTGTTCAGACTTTTTTGTCTGCTGCGATTTCTTTTTCAAATTCTTTGACAATCCGTTCCATATCTTCGGCGGCGCCTTCAGGCAAAGGAACCGGCCGATGATTTTGGAGGATATCGATGGCTGCGGCATATGCTTTTTCCTGTATGGATTCGCCCTTTGCGGCGCTCAGCCAGTCCTCTCTTGATCTGCGGTCAAACAGTTTTGCCTGAGACTGTTCCCGCATGTGCTGATACGTGTGTTCATGGGCAATGTAGGAACCGCCGGGACCCACCTCATGGATCACATCCACTGCCAGGGTCTCGTCTGAAACAGGCACGCCGCCTGCGGCGGTTTGAATCATCCGGATCATTTCAGCATCCATGATTAATTTGGCATAATCCATGGTCAGTCCCTGTTCCAGAACACCGCAGCCAAACAGAAAATTGGCCCCTGACAAGGCGCCGAGGGTGGCGCTCAGGGTGGATTCATAGCCGGCCTGGATATCGGGAAGCTTGCTGTCCGAGGCCCCGGCGCCGATCCAGCACGGAAGATGATAATATTGCGCCAGTTTGGCGATGGCTGCATTGATCATTCCATATTCCGGAGCGCCGACTGCGGCAGTGCCCAGTTTTAAATCAAGGATAGAGCTGGTAGACGCGTAGATGCAGGGGGTCCCTTTCCTTGTGAGTTGGGCCAGAACAATGGTGCTCAGTACTTCGGCATTATGCGTAACCAGTGTGCCGGCCAGGGTGGCCGGGGATGTGCCGCCGGAAAGGCCCATGGGAAGAATGGTGACCCCCAGGCCGATGCGGGCGGCTTCGATGGTGACCTGGCAAACTACATCCGGCAGCATCAGAGGACTGGCCGGACATACCAGCGGGGTGAAAATCGGTTGCTTTTCAAATTTTTCCTTTCCACCAGCGCAGACAGCGGCCAGTTCAGCCATGACTTGTAAAGCCCTTGCGGAATCCGCCCCTTGAAAAATATGCTTGCCGGTATTGGTCAGCATCTCCCTGATGCTGAGAACAAACATCATTCCATCCGGCACATCGGGCGCAAGGACGCTTCTTTCAGCCACGGCGATCTCATCCAGATAGTCGCACACCCTTGCAAATCCGGCTGTATCTTCAAGGGTTCCCTTACGGACTTCTCTCGTGAAAGGATCGATCACATTGGGACACGCGCCAAAGGTGGTGAATCCCACCCGCTTAGGCTCGGCCACAAAAGTATCTTTCGGGTTGCGGCCATGGTAAACGACGCTGCCCGGACTCACACGAATAGATTCTTCGACCACATGCGACGGTATTTTTGCGATGGCATATCCATCAAAGCGTTCGACAAAGGCGCCGGCGCCGTGAAATATTTCCATGGCCTCTTCATTCATGACCTTTATTCCGGTATGCCCGAGTACCTGGAGCGTAGCGTAATGAATCGAATCCAGTTCATCTTTTGAAAATGCGTGCAAACCAAACCCGGTGGAGGCCGTAATCCCGTTTTTTAAAATTCTTCTCATGGAATTTTCCTTATCTGCTTTCCCGCAGGCGCTTAACACAGTTAATATCGATATCCAGCACCTTTGCGATGTTTGCCTTTGCCTCTATGCCCTGGGGATGATTCGCAACCGGATGTAATGTGCCGATTTCAAGATTTTCTCTAACTTCACTCATGATAATCGGATCGGTAAGGTCCGGCACGGATACGCCAAGTTTTTCGGCCACATACTTTTTGGCCTCTTTGATTTTCATGCCGCGGGTCATCTGCATTCGAGCAACCAGATCTCCGGCTGCCCTCATTCCGCCCATTCCCGAAGCAATCGCATGGGTGACCGCCATACCCAGCGGATCGCCCACGCCCACCTACAACCCATCCAATCGGCAAATTTCAACCATTCCCTTGGACGCCCTGGAAACAATATCAATGGGCGGGTTGTCGTGCACCGTTACCGCACCGACGCCCATTCCCATGTTGACATGAATCGGAATATTGGCAACCTCTCCGCAGGCCTTCATAAATGTAATGGCTCTGGACAAATTCCACGGGGCGGTCTTGTTGGTATTGGTATTGCAGACAGGACCGAAAATCGTTGCCCCGGCCTTTTCGGCAAGCTTGACCTGATCCTGGGCATAGAGCCCGGCCAGACGCACGCCGTCGTAAGTAAGGTCTCCATGCATGCCCAATACGAATTCTCCGGCCATGCCAAATTCAATGCAGATTTCAGGATATTTTTCTTTGAGTATTTCGGTGGCCTGCAGCCCTGCCAGAAAATCGGCATCACCGGCGGCCCCGACGGTATCCAATATAATGCCATCAGCCCCGGATTCATATAAAGAACCGGCCACAAAAACGATGTCCTTGACTGCCTCTTCCACCGCCGCCTCCTGGGCTTGGCGGGCCTCATCAATTTTTCCCATGGGCATCAATTCGGCTGGATTTGGAAAGGGGCCGTCCGGCTGGCTGTAAAGTCCGAGGTTCGGCATGGCCCCGTAGAAGAGCGGCGCGGTTGTGGTCATCAGTGCTTTTTCCATCAGGGGCTGCTCAAATCCGACAATGGGCTTAATCGGTTTATAACTGTAATCAACATGCCCAAGTTCAAGCGTATCCGCCCCCAGAAGTTTTTCGTAGATTTCCAGACATTGAATGCGGTTCACACTGATTTGTGTGCGCCACATTTTCAAAGGGGCGCCGTCATAGCTGAGTACCACTTCGTTGCCCGGTTCAACGCTGACAAAGCGATAGGGGCTACAGAAAATGTCCGTCAGATGTTGCAGATCCTCCTTGGAAAGAGGGGCGATTTGGCCCCGATCGGCTGCATCTGCCGTTCCCTCTTCAAGGTCACGTTCAAGCTCGCTCTCGCTCATTTCAAGCGGGCTTCCGTCTCCATACCGGGTTTTAATTTTTCCCATATCGTTCTCCTTTAATCCGGACAAACCGGAACCAAATTGAATATTGAAAAGTGAGAATTGAAAAGTTGTGGTATCGCTACGCTCTGTCTTGCTATTCAGTTAAAAACCCGGTCATCAGGGCAAGGTCAGAGCTCCGTGACATTGCCGTATACGTGCTCGTGTACGTTCACGGGTACGTATGTAAGCTATGCCCTTTGGGTTTAAATTTTTATTTTTTATTGGAAATGCCCAGTTCTTCTTCCGCTTCCTCGACAATGGAACGTATCTCGGCCAGGATATTATCTTCAATCGGGTCGGGCGTGTGATTTTCCAGAATATTTTTCGCCTGCGCCAAAGCCCGCTGGTGGATATCCGTAGATCCCTCGGCCTCCCAGCTTTCCCGTGTTTTCCGGTTGATGAGTTTTGGCGTGGACGCAGACCGCATATGTTTATAGGTGGTTTCATGGCTGATAAAATCTTTACCGATGCCCACCTCGTGAATTGCATCCACTGCCAGGGTCTCATCGGTTACCGGAATTCCCTTGACCGTGAATTTGATCATTTTTGCGAATTCATTGTCCATGACAAGCTGGCCGTAATCGATTGTCATGCCCATCTCGATCATCCCCAGGCCGTATATCAGGTTGGCGCCTGCCAACGCTGGTAATAATCCGGTGAGGGTCTTTTCATGACCGGTCTGTTCATCACATACTTTGGAATCACCCTACCCGCCGGCGACCCAACTGGGCAGGAGGTAATACCGCGCCATTTGCGCCACCGCCGCATTGATCAGCGCGCACTCGGGACATCCAACCGAGGCCGCGGCAAATCTCAAATCCATTGCGGTGGTTGAACTGCCGTACATGAACGGAGCCCCCTTGCAGGTCAGTTGATTCAGGATAAGGCCGCCCAGAACTTCAGCATTATGGTCCACCAGTGTGCCGGCCAGGGTAACGGGAGAAGATCCGCCCGCCATGGCCATGGACAGGACATTGACCATAATACCGGCCCGGGCCGACTCCATGATGATTTCACAGGTATCCCCCACCAGTTGCAGCGGGCTGATGGGGCATGTAATGGTGGACAGGATCGGGCGTTCTCTCAGCTTGTCCTCTCCGCCTGCCACCGCGGCCGCCATTTTAAAAATTTTTTTCGTTAAATAGCCATTGCCGGTCCCCATAAAACCGTGTTTGGATGTGTTGGGCAGCCAGGCCTCGGCAT
>CAYQNS010000076.1:0-17045 GCA_964418755.1 uncultured Desulfobacteraceae bacterium | reverse complement strand
TGCTGACCACCTCTATTTTCGGTAACTTTAACTTGTTTCATAAGAGCCGCACCCATTTCTTTTAGGCAGTCAATACTGATCAGTATTGAATTTGTCAAAGATCAAAAAACAAAAGAACCATTTCATTCCAAACAGGGTGGGGAAATCGCCGCTTTGATTGCGAAAAAAGCGTTTGAGAAAGGATTGATACTGTACCCCGGGGGAGGGTGTGTGAATGGCATTCGAGGCGATCATATTTTGATAGCACCGCCCTTTATTATTGAAAAACGAGAGCTTGATGAGATCATCTCAATACTCGACCGCTCTATTTCAGAGGTGGAAAACGAGGTTTTATAAAGACATTTCTCAAAAGGAATGCCAAGGGTATTATGCCAGCCATCTCTGAGACTATGCTGAATCGTTACAGACCGCTTTGAAAAATTTGCCGAGATCGTGAATCTGAGCGGTACGCGTGGCCAGGTGTCGCATCTGAAGGTCGGGTACAATACCGGCGCCGAGAAAGGCGCCGGGCCACGGGCTAGTTGAAACAATTGAACACGTCGGGCGTGATGGCCTGAATATACAGACAGACTGTGCCGGTTTGGATTTACTCCGGCATTCGCGACATCCGGAGGATCCCCTGCTTATGCAATTCGGGTTAACACCGGCTCAAGTATTTCGCCCCTTGTGCTGATAACCACTTCTTTGATGGCAATTTTTTTACCAGCTACCGCCATTCCCTTTTTGACAATCATGGGAAGCCCGGAGCAGCAGGGGACTTCCATCACCACGACGGTGATACTTTTGATATCCGCAGTCTTGAAAATATCCGCAAATTTCTCGACATACGCATCTGTATCATCGAATTTGGGACATCCCATCATCACCACTTTACCATTGAGCATATCTTTGTGCAAACGTGGATAGGCCACGGCACAGCAGTCGGCCAGAATCAGCAGGTCAGCGCCCTTTAAAAACGGAGCATGTGCAGGCACGAGCCGTATCTGTACCGGCCAGTGAGTCAGGGCCGACCGGGCATCTTCAATGGATGCCGGTATATTGGCACTTTCGCAGGAAGAGGCCGGTGCAAAGGTTTGTATATGCGTCGAAGGGCATCCGCAGGCCATGGCCGGGGCCGGCGCCGGCGCGTCCCCCTGGGCCAGATGCTTTTCCACAGCGACTTCATCATACTCTTCGGCATCGCGCTCGATGATCTCCAGAGCGCCTTCGGGGCAATCTCCAATGCACGCCCCGAGCCCGTCGCACAGATTGTCTGAAATCACCTTTGCCTTTCCGTCGATTATCTGAATGGCTCCTTCCGCACAGGCAAGTACACACTGCCCGCACCCATTGCAAAGGTCTTCGTCTATTTTAATGATCTTGCGCTTTACCTTCATGATTTTTCCTCTCCGTCAGTATCCGTGTCAAGGGGCAGGCCAAATGAAACAAACGCTATAAAAGCAGTCATTCCAGCTTTTGCACCATTAAAGGATGTCTATTGGGTTTCCGGTTTAATACCAAGCACTTTTCTTGCCTCTACTCTGCCGCCGTCCGTCAAAAACGACTGCTCAATAATTTTGACAAATTTTTCGGGATCCAAAGGCTTTCTCTCCTGCTTTTCTTCCAGGTTAGCGATTAGATCCGCGTCGTAAAGCACCTTGAAATTCGATGTCTCTTCAGGTCGCGGGTGATGGTGATGGCCTATGATATCACACACTTCATCTATCATCTCGGGTTTTGCCCCGAGTTTTTCCATAATGGCCCTGGCAATGGGCGGCCCCTCCTGCTCCTGATAGCCTGCAGCAGTGCTGTTGTACTTTCTTTCCGCTTCATGAATACCAATATCGTGCAGGTATGCGGCGCTGAGAATCACCGCAAGGCCTCCGCCTTCAGCCTTGCCGATATGTTCCGCATACCGGGCCACTCGGGTAGCATGGCCGATTCTTTTGAAATCAGATTTAAAATAGCGCTTCATTTCCATGGCTACCCTGTCTTTTAACAAATCCGCTTTCTGAGCCAAGAGTTCCGGCGGCAAAGTGCCCAGGCATTGCTCCGCAAACGGGCAATAGGCTGCACAGCCGAAATCCATCTTGGGATTTACGAACCGATGACCGCAACTGCCGCATTTCCGGGTGGTATCGTCCTTAAAAAATTCCACTATGTGACCGCATTTCGGGCATTTCACCTCAAAAATAGCACCCGGTTTCCAGTATTGCGTATCCTGCCCTGGACATTTCATAGTATCTCTCCGTTCAAAAATTTATAACACTGAAAGGAAAAAGAACATCCTTTCAGCCCGTTTATCATTACATAGCCGAATAAATAGTGTATAACCTTGATGTAGGTCAAAAATATTAAAATAATGGCATAAAACTTGAGATCCGGGCATATTTGATGATGAACTCAAAACAGGAACATGACCAATGTTTAATGATTGCAATTCTTACAAACTGAATACGAGATTTTCCTTTGATGAACCTGTTGAAATTATCTGGAATGAAATCATAGATTTTGAAAACTGGCCTTCATGGTGGACAGGGATTGAACGGGTTGATAATTTGCACCACCCTGAGTCGGTTGAAGGAAATACTTACAAATCAATTGTCAGGGGATATATACCGTATAGTTTGGTTTTTTACTCATTTATTGACAAAATTGTTCCCATGACCTTGATTTCTACAAAAATCAATGGAGATCTGGAAGGTGGAGGTGTGTGCCGCTTCTCGGAAAAAGGAACCGGTACCGAGTTATGGCTTGAATGGAATGTCAGCCCAACAAAATTATGGATGAAAATTCTGTCTCCTGTTGCACGTTCGTATTTTGTTAAAAACCATGACAAAATTTTGAATAAAGGATTTGAAGGGCTCATAAAAAATCTTGAAAAAAAACGTCCGAATGGAACAAAATGAGTTTACTAAAATATAGATTAAAAGCTATTTTAATGTTGTTCATTGTCCTGGTTTGTTTCCATTCACCCGTTTTTGCACTTTCAACAAGGGAATTAATTGAAAACTTCGATAAAATTTCATCGTATTCAACTTTTTTAAAGTCTGAAGGTGAAAATGGTGTTAATATCATTCACTACTTTTATCAAAAACCCGGATTTATTAAAATGATATTTGTAAAACCCCATAAGGGTGCTACACTTGTTTACAATCAGAAAACACACAGGGTTAAACTTAAACCATTTAAGCATCTTGGCTCATTTACAATAAGCCTGAAACCGGAATCTTCATTAATTACAGATCCCAAAGGACATACTGTTGACAAATCAGACCTGGGAGCGTTGCTACAAAATGTTCTTATGCTGTCGGAAAATGGAACTGAAGAAATCATAAACCAAGAAGCTTATAATAAAAATATTTACAGTGTGTTATCTGTAAAGGGAAATGAGGGATTTGATTTTGAAGGAATTTCTCAATATCTGTTGTGGATCAATACAAAAATCAATCTGCCGGTCCGTGTTGAAAGTTATGATAACGATTTTAATTTATTGGAAAAAGTTCTTCTGAATGACCTAAAGGTCAATGTTGAATTTCCCGATAATTTTTTTTAGCGTCAACCTTAAACTATCACTTACATGGCCCGGGCAATATTCTTGCCCAATTCATAACAGGCCTTGATCCCTTCTTCACCCGGCACATATTGCAATTTTAAGCCGGCATCGACGATATCAAATTTCATTGCCTCCAGTTCTTTGTTGATCATTCGGACCGCCTCACCACTCCAGCCATAGGAACCGAATGCGGCTCCTATTTTATTTTTCGGCTTAAGGCCTTTGATATATGTCAAAACATCCGCCACAGTGGGAAACATCTGATTGTTCAGCGTTGGAGAACCGATGATAACAGCCCTGGCGTCAAGGATTTCCGTTATGATATCACTGCGATGCGAGCTTCTTATATGAATCGGCTTCGCCGGAACCCCTTCAGATGCAAGCCCCGAGACAATGGCTTCAGCCATGGTTTCCGTACTGTGCCACATGGTATCGTAAACCACCACAGCCTTTTTTTCAGAATCCTGCCGGCTCCATTTTACATAGGAGTCAATAATCATACCAATATTTTTTCTCCAGAAAATACCATGATCCGGACAAATCATATCAAATTCAAGGCCAAGTTCCCTGATTTTTTCCAGCAGCTTTAACGTCTTCGCCCCATAGAGCATCAGGATATTGGCAAAATATTTCTTGGCATGAAACATAATTTCATCGCCGACCTGGTCATCAAATATTTCCGCACCGGCGTAATGCTGTCCAAAAGCATCACTGGAAAAAAGAATTTTATCCTCTTTTACATAGGTGAACATGCTGTCCGGCCAGTGGAGCATCCGGGTCTCAAGAAAGGTCAATGTTTTTTCCCCAATGTTCAGCTCTTCAGTATTTTCAACCGGATGATAGTTCCATTTCTGCGTGAAGTGGCTTGAAAGGTTTTTAAATCCCATCTTGGAACAATAAATCGGTTTATCTTCTCCGATTTTATGCATAATTCTGGGCAGGCCTCCGGAATGGTCCATTTCCGAATGATTGCTGACCACAATATCAATTTTTTTTGGATCTACAATTTTTGCAATATTATCAAGCAGCTGGTCGGAGAATTCTTTTTTAACCGTATCGATCAGAACAATTTTTTCATCTACAATTAAAAAAGCATTATAGGTTGTCCCTTTATATGTGGAGTACCCGTGAAAATCCCTGATATTCCAATCGGTAACTCCTACGCTGTAAATGCCTTTTGCAATTTTGACCGGTTCCATATTTTTTATTTTCCTACTCCTGATAAATTCATAAAAACTATAAAATTTTGCCCCAGTAAATCAGCCGTTGTATCTTAGGGGCAGGCGTCGTGCCTGCCCCTATTGTTGCTCTATCTGGTGCAATATCGTTATTCTTCTTTCTCAAAATCATCTTTTAGCGCCCCGCAAACCGGGCATTCCCAGTCGTCGGGCACATCTTCCCATTTGGTTCCAGGTGCAACGTCATTATCCGGATCACCCTCTTCCGGGTCGTACACATAACCGCAAAGCGTACATACATATTTATCCATTATACTCTCCCTTCTTATTTTCCCATAATAAAATTAACCTTTGGGCACATGCGGACGCATGTCTGCCGCATTCACATTATTCGCGATGGCCCCTGTTACTTTTTCGCAAACGCCATATCCGTCGTCCATACCTCCCAGACTTTTCCCACAAGATCCGGGCCCGGCTTCAACGTCACCTTTCCAGGTTCCCAGCCGGACGGGGTTGCCTCCGAGCCTTTGCTGTTGCGTACCAGTTGGAATGCCTGGATCTGACGCAATGATTCATTCACATTTCTTCCCACCGGAGGGGTCAGGACTTCATATCCCTGTACCACACCATCCGGGTCTATGATAAATCTTCCTCTGGTTTCAACGCCGGCGTCTTCATCGTAAATTCCATATACAGTACCTACTTTTCCGCCTGCATCCGACAGCATGGGGAAAGGAATGCCCCCCTCCACCATTTTGGACAATTCATGATCGTTCCACATCTTGTGGACAAAAACGCTGTCAATGCTCATGGAAAGGATATCCACACCCAACTTTTCAAATTCATCATGTTTTTCGGCAACTGCCGAAACTTCAGTCGCTCAAACAAAAGTAAAATCGCCCGGATAAAAACACAATACAACCCATTTCCCCAGGTAATCAGACAATTTAACGTTGACAAACTTTCCCTTCAGGTATGCAGGCGCAGTAAAATCAGGTGCCTTCCGGCCGACTTTAATCATGACAGATTCCTCCTTTTTTATTATTCCATTTTCTATTTCATTTGTTTCAGCAGCCTCACCAACAGGCCCCCCTGTTGGGCGAGCACACCCGACTTCCATTTCTTCAGGCATACGCAACCTCCTTTGTTATATGGTTTATTCAAGAAATTAAAATTTTCAAATGCATACTGAGCTGTATACTACATATCCCGGCAATATACATTTAAATTTTATTGCATCAAATTTTTTAATATTCTAAATCTTCTTCCATCACCTTGCCTTTAAAAAGATGATAAGTCCATATCTGATAAGCCACAACAATCGGGATAAACAAAATCACGACAATCAGCATAATCTTGAGGGTCAATGGACTGGAAGATGCATTAAACGCAGTCAGGCTGTACTTTGCCTTTATGCTGGAAGGGAACAGCGCTGGAAAAAGCCCGATGATTCCAAAAAAAATAGAGCCGACAATTGTAAGTGCGGAAGCCAGCCAGGCCTTGAAAAAAGCACCTTTTGCCAAATATACTCTTACACCGACAAGCGCTGCAACCGTTATCAAAATCACGCTAAACAATACAGGATGGGCAACATAGTTATCATACAGCCTTGTTGAATATGCACTTGCAATCAGAAAACTTACGGCCACAAGCAGCAATACGCCCCATAATTTACCCGCCGCAGAGACAGACCTTTCATGGAGGTCCCCCTCTGTCTTGACCGTCAGCCACAAAGCCCCGTGTACCAGAAAAAGACACAAGAAAAAGACACCCCCCAGCAGGCCGTATGGATTTAGAAGGGTCAGCAGGGTTCCATGGTAAACGCCCTGTCTGTCAAAGGGTATGCCCTGAAAAATATTGGCAAACGCCACACCGAAAAGCAAAGCCGGCGTAAAACTGCCGACAAAAATACAAACGTCCCACACCTTTCGCCAACGGGGATCATCCACATGGCCCCGGAATTCAAAAGCCACACCGCGCAGAATCAGTGCAAACAAAATCAGCATCAAGGCTGAATAAAGCGATGAAAACATAACGGCATAAACAAGTGGAAAAGCGGCAAAGGTAACACCACCGGCAGTGATCAGCCATACTTCGTTACCGTCCCAGAATGGGCCTATGGAATTAATCATGACCCGTTTGTCATAATCGGTTTTACCAAGAAACGGATAGAGAGTGCCGACTCCGAAATCAAATCCATCCGTCATGAAAAACAACGCCCACAACAGACCCCACAAAAAAAACCAGATTGACTGTAAAACCATTTTCTGCCCCCGATCTTAAAACTGAATCGTATAACATTCAACGACCAATCATTGTATTATACCAATTATATCCAAGACAAAAATACATTCTGGACGGATTACCCTGAAACAACCTCAGGCGACTCATCCATTTTCATTGTCACTGATTCCGCTGGTGCTTTCCCGGGGCCTGCCTTGGCGTTTTTGGCCATAAGGTAAAACCCCGCTGCTCCCAGAAGGCCGTATACCAGAAAAAAACCAATCAAAGAAAACAGCACCTGGGTTCCTGCCACAGGAGATGCGGCATCCGATGTTTTCATCAGGCCGTAAACAATCCATGGCTGGCGTCCGACCTCTGCAAGCACCCAGCCCAGTTCAATGGCGATATAGGGTAAGGGGATGGCCCAGACCATTATTTTCAGATACAGTGGGCTTTCCATCAGCCGATTGCGCCTGAACCAGCCGATGATGGTCAATAGCGGAAACAGCGTGCCAAGGGCAACCATGGTTCTGAACGAAAACAGAGTTATCAAAACCGGAGGTCTTTCCTCCCTGGGAAAATCCTTAAGCCCCCGCACTTCTGCGTTAAAATCGTGGTATCCCAAAAAGCTGAGTATCCCCGGTATCTTACCGATTTCTATGCGATTTCTTTCATTTTCCTCATCGGGTATGGCAAAAAGGATAATCGGAGCCCTTGTCCCTGTTTCCCAGTGCGCCTCCATGGCTGCAAGCTTGGCCGGCTGGGTTTCGGCAACGTGGACACCGTGCATATCTCCCTCTATGACGATAAAAATTGAAAAAACGAGCCCAAACACAAGCGCAATCCGAAAAGAGCGGGTAAACAAATCGATATGCTGTTTTTTCAACAGGTGATAGGCACTGATCCCCATGACAAAAAAAGCGCCCAGGATAAACGCAGCGGGTATCATGTGGAAAAATTCCAAAATCGCAAATTTGTTAAATACAACTGCTGCAAAGTCAGTCAATTCTGCCCGGCCGTTACGAATCGTATATCCCACCGGATGCTGCATCCAGCCATTGGCGGTCAGTATCCATATTGCCGACATATTGCCGGCACCGGCCACGACCCACATCACCGCTGCATGGGCTTTGGCGGATAATTTTTTCCAACCGAAAACCCAAATGCCGATAAAAGTGGATTCCAGAAAAAAGGCGGCGGTAGCCTCGATGGCAAGAAGAGAGCCGAATATATCACCCACGTATGCGGAATAGCGGGACCAGTTGGTTCCGAATTGGAATTCCAGTGTAATTCCGGTAACAATCCCCAGGGCAAAGTTGATTAAAAAAAGTTTGCCCCAGAATTTTGTCATTCTCAAATAAACTTCATCGCCTGTTTTTACATACTTTGTCTCCATATAGGCAATAATCACGGAAAGGCCCAATGTGAGCGGAACAAACAGGAAATGAAACATGGTTGCGGCGGCAAACTGCAACCGAGAAAGCATCACGACATCCATACATCACCCCTTTATTTGAATAAAAGCAGTAATAGTGTTTTGCAAAACCGTACCCTCCGGCAATCACCCGGCACTACCATCCAAAGTGCACTGGTTGAAATCGATTTCCTTTCCGCACTTGTCGCATCTATGTATTTTATCAAATTCATCTGAAAAGATCTCTTTCTCCTCGCCGCATTCGGGACATTTGCATTTAAAAGACTTTAAATTCTTAAAACTTTCAAACCCAGGACAATGTGTTGGCGTAGACATAATAAAAACCTCCCTTTTAGTTTTGTGTTTTGAGCAGTAAACCCTGACCGCCCGGATGTATAATTTTTATCATATCTGCTATAAATAGAGGGCTTGAAGAACATATATCAACTATTTTTTCAAGCGGGCTGATTTTACATCTTTTCTGCTATCTTTTTCCCGTATTCATGGGCCATCTGAAGGCCACCGCCAAGATCGGCCGATTTAAGCATTAAAGGGCCGACAGCCATGTCCATCTTGAAAATATTTTCCATTGTATCAAAAATACGGCCCGGTGCTTCTCCACTCCATTCGAAAGCGCCGAAAGCCCCCCCGATTTTTCCTTCAAGATTCACCTTTTCGGCAAGAAAAAGCAACGTTTTCATTTTCTGCATCATATCGCCATGATAGGTGGGGGAACCAAAGACAACGGCATCATACCCCTCAAGGTCGGTTTCCTTTTTTATCTCATTGACTGCGATGACAAATGCCTCATGGCCGGCGATTCGGATCCCCTCTGCAAGCAGATCGCCTATCTTTTCCGTTGCTCCGGTTCTGGTGGCAAATACAATAAGTGCTTTGGCCATTGACTCTCCTTCCCTTATAAAATTCGCGTGACCGCGCCCTGAAATTCACAACCAGGAGGGGCAAGGGGCATGGCAGGTATTATCAACAATGTCCCATGCACGAAGAGCACTCCTCCTACCCCCCTACCCTCTTCAGTGTTTATGCGGCCAATACAATTGAATGTATTTTTCTGCCGGCTTAACTCTTCCACAATCCGTGAAGGTTGCAGTATTCCCTTACCGATACCTGATCGGCTTCAACATAAAAGGTTGCTTCCGGCGTATCGCCCGGGTTTAAAAACTGCCTGTAGGCTTTGCCGTCGGCAATAATTTCAATCCATTCGATATAATGTTTTTCTTCCATGGGATGTGCGACATCACCGACCTTGACTTTTACGCCCCCTTCAATCTTTTCAACCACGGGAACATGCTTCTCTTTTGCCGCATCCACAGTATTTTCCGTAAAAAGCACCATGGGCTTGCCGCAGCACACAAGTTCTCCCTTGCCGCCATGCAGCACTTCAATGATATTCCCACAAACCTCACATTTATAAATTTCCAGTTTTTCCGCCATGATTGTTCCTCCTTTTTTCAGGGATAAATCCCATTGGTTATTTGTAAAATCAAAATCTTGATCTTATTGCTCAATTAAGGGTGCGTAAACGTTCACGATTATCGGTTCACAGTTTTTCGGGCAAACTATATAGTGTCTGGCCGAAAACTCATATGCCTTTGAAAAATCAGGTATTATCAACCGTGAACCGATAACTGCAAACCGTAAACGGTTACAGGGTGCTAATAATTTTCACCCAGCATCTCAAAGTGTGCCTGGGGATGTGCACAGGCCGGACACATATCGGGTGCCTCTGTGCCTTCGTGAAGAAAACCGCAGTTGCGGCAGCGCCACACGACCTTTTCGGCTCTTTGAAATACCCTGTCCGCTTCAATATTCGCAGCAAGGTCATTGTATCTTTTCTCATGCTGCTTTTCTGCAACGGCAATGGCTTCGAATATAACGGCAATGGCAGTGAAGCCTTCTTCTCTGGCGATGTTGGCAAACCCGGGGTACATTTCAGTATGCTCGTAATTTTCTCCCTGGGCGGATGCCTTCAGATTTTCGAGAGTGGTACCGATGACGCCGGCCGGAAATGCGCCGGTGATTTCAACTTCGCCGCCTTCAAGCAGTTTAAAAAGCCTTTTGGCATGCTCTTTTTCCTGATTTGCCGTCTCTTCAAAAACAGCAGCAATCTGAACGTAACCTTCTTTTTTAGCCTGACTTGTAAAATAAGTGTAACGATTTCTTGCCTGGGATTCCCCTGAAAATGCCGTCAGGATGTTCTTCTCGGTTTGGCTTCCTTTTAAATCCGTCATGCTTTCTCCTTTTCGTGTGTGCGTCTATAGTTGTGATCTTTCCGAAGAGCGACCCATTGGGGGTCGGATCTTCCCTTTAACCGTTTTTTGCAACCGTTTAATGTGGTTTCCCACATATCGCTTATTTGGCAATAGCCAACAACTTGCCGCTCAAGAGCTTAATATGGCCCATTTCTTCCTTGATAATTGCATTGAGTTTTGCCTTACCGGTATTTTCCGGAACCATGTCCTTCATGCCCAGGTAAAATACAATGGAATCTTTTTCAGCAATGATCGCCTCTTTTAGAATTTCTTTCATGGATGATGTATCGATTGTTTTTTTAAAAAATATCCTGACATCGGCTAATGCACGGAGATAGAGAACCGTTTCGTCTTCAGGATCAAAAGCGGTTGCGGCTTTATCTTCTTCAGCTATGTCGGCTCTTAACGCTGCGAATGTTTTTTCATGTTCATCTTCCATTTCGGCCAGTTCCGTCAAAAGCTTTTTCTCGTCAGGGTCGGTAACCGATTCCGCCGATTTCCTGTAAAATAAAGCCCCGTTTCTTTCAATCTGTTCAGCCATTTCAAATATTTCATCTATATTAAAATCATAGCTCATGTTTTTTTGGCCCTTTCTTGTTTCTTCTTGATCCATTTGTAGAAATATTTTTGATACCTATACATCACCCAGCGCGTAGTAACATCTCTTGGGAGATATCACCCTTCCGCTTTTCTTCAGCTTACTGATAATTTTCGACACATCCTTGCTGTCCTCACCGATCATTTTGGCCACATCTCCGGGCCTTACCGGTTTTCCCGCCTCTTTCAGGGCATTCAATATTTGATTTTCCATAATTTCCTCCTGTCGGTAATTACTGATTTCTTGTTTTCCCATAATTTTTCAGGGAACAATTTTTGTATCAACTGGATTTACCTCTATGAAATACCGCTTTACAAAATATGCAACTGCGGTTTCTATTTGATCTATCCGTACACCTGTTCGCATATTTTAATATCTTGCTGCTTTTTATTGCCACCATCCTTTCCGTATATGATTCTCTTTCTCAGTTTCAGCAAGCTTTTTCAATTTATATGCACAATCCCGCAATACTCCATAGAGAATACCGCAACCCGTATCTTCTCTCTCCAGATCCCCTTTATTTGCAAGATCAATCATATCTTTTGCCAGTTGAATCGTATCTCTAATATTATTATCGCAAGATTTCACAGACTTTTTATCCAATGGGTTAGTTAATATCCAATGATCAGATTAAATTAGGGAATAACCGTATCTGATTAATAATTATATAATCAAAATGCGTGCCAGAAACAGCCCCTTTTTATATTTTTTTTCATGCCCTCCCTGCCATAGGGCTTTCCGGCAATTTACAGGGACTCAAGGGATAATAACTGAAAGGAGAAATGACGGGTACATGGTTATACATCGGGACATATCTTTTAAGGCACTGATACCGTAATGACATATAACGATTCAATATTATAAAAGAAACGATAAAAAAAGATTGTCTCACGATTGATTGCGATACAAAACTGTATCATAAGACAACTTCCTCCCTTCGGTTTGTTTTGGCGCCCTTGATGGCAAACCGATGGCTGCAAAAATGCGCAAATTCACAAACGTTTCCCCTGTGCACCCCTATCGATGAATTTTCCCGGGAAGAATAAATTCATAGCGCTTTCTGAAAATCTTGGTCGTCAGCCAGCGGTCCATACGCCGAAGGGCCAGAAACAAAGTCCAGATGAATTTGTCTTCACGGTAATATTTTTCCACATCAACTATTTTCAGCGGAAGGATGTCGGGCCCGATGATATCGTTTATCGTTTTTACCGCCATGGGCACCAGGTCTGATAGTTGTTCCTTATAAAAATTGGCAACCAGGTCGATGAGAACCTGGCGGGGATCATAGTAGCGTTTCATGACGTCGTCTACAAAGAACAGGCGTAACAACCAGCGCAAAAATGCCGGAGCCGACTGCAACAGCAGTTCCGGGTCAAGCTGTTCTACCCCGTTTCTGCGAATAAAAGGGGTGCTGGTATCGATAAAATAGAGCAGAGGTTTGTCCTGATTCTCAATGAGTACCCAGTTTGATATCTGGCCGTCAAGGGCCAGTTCGAATTCGGGCCCGCTTGATTTGTTGTACTGCCAGCATTTTATCATTTCATTGACGATCCGTTCAATCAGCCATTTTGCTTTCTGCGGGTCGCAGGTCTGAATCACCTTGTTTGCCACACAGCGGGAAGGAAATTTTTGTTGTGCAATATAGAGGACAACCGGCCGCCCCGGCAGCGTGACGACGGCAGTTTTGCTTTGCGGAAGTGTCAGCCCTGCCCCGGTCAGCAGATCGCAGTAATCACGATGCATGACGGCGTACTGTTCGGCCTTCTCAGTATCGCTGAAAAGCGGCATCCGCTTGTAGACCGTCGTACGATCGTCGCCGATCTGAAAGATGGCCGATATCTCTCCGTATCCGATAAGGGTCGCCGATATTTTCGAACTGCCCAAAAACCGGGTGTCCAGCCCCCGTTCAAATTTTTCCAATAATTCCTGGCCCAGTACCATATTTTCCCCCTGAGATTCACCCGCAGCCCTCTGCTTACAAAATTTTTTTAAATTCCCGCACCGTCGTCAAGGCTTTGTCCAGTTGTCGGATCACATACTCCACCTGAGTTCCGTCTATCGTCAAGGGCGGCAAAAACTGGCAGACCGATTTGCAATTGTTGGCATACACCATCAAAAGATCATGCTGGTATGCAGCCAGAGAGAGGAGCGGGCCGCAGTCTTCATCTTCCATTTCAAGCCCCATGAACAAGCCGAGCCGGCGGAAGCCCGTCAAGAGGGCATGTTTCTCCCTGAGCCCGGCAATTCCTTGTGCAAAATAGGTTGCGAGCTGATTTACCCGGTCCAGAAAATCAGGGGCGGATGAGATCTCCAGCACCTTGCAGGCCACAAGGCAGCCGAGTTCGGAGCCGCCGAAAGTCGAAACATGAATATGCGGGTCTGCGTGAAACACGGATTCCAGAGGAGAACGCAAAACCGTAGCAGTGATGGGGTAAATGCCGCCGGAAAGCCCTTTGCCCAGCACGACCATGTCCGGGATCACATCGAAATGCTCAAATGCCCACAGTTTCCCTGTTCGCCCCAGGCCGGTCTGAACTTCATCTATTATCAAAAGAGCGCCTTTGGCGTCACACATGGCGCGTATCTTTTTAAAATAATCCGCCTGTGGAATGGGCATGCCCAGTGTCGCCGGGATGGTTTCCAGTACAACCGCCGCCGTATCATGATCCATAGCCTTGTCCAGGGCGTCTGAATCGTCAAAGGGCACCTGCTGAAACCCGGGCACTTGAGGTCCGAAAGGGGCGCGGTATTTTTCATCACCGGCGGCCATGGCCAGCCCGGTATGTCCGTGATATCCTCCAAGGGCGGAAATTATACCGGTCCGCCCGGTGTAGGCCCGGGCTACCTTGATGGCCAGATCAACGGCCTCACCGCCACCCACGCCGAAAACAGTATACTCCAGGTCGCCCGGCATGAGGTCCGCCAAAAGTTCGGCCGCATCAGCCCTGGCTTTGCTGATCAGGTGTCCGTTGCCGATATCCATCTCTTCAAGCCCGGCCCGGAGCACCTTGATGACCTCCGGATTGCGATGACCCAGGTTGTAGGTCCCGCCGTTGGTATGCAGGTTAAACAGCCGCTTTTCATTATCCATATCCCACAGATAAGGCCCTTCCCTGCGACCCGGTACAAATTCCATATTCAACTGCCGGTAGAATGATACTTTTCCTGAACTGACATGATCATGAAAATTTTCAATGGCCTTACGCTTTGCCTGTAACATTTCAGGTTTTTCAACAGAATGCATTTACACCTCCTCATAATGGTTGCCCATGAAGAGCCGGGATTGCCCGTGGATTACTGATTTTGATAAATTTCTGGGAAAAAATACAGCGAAGATTCTCACCGGATCGTGCCCGCTCCATACGAAAGGGCCGCTGTGCATGGGCACCGGTTAGAAAGGGATAATGTCTAAACCCTTCTGCTGTCAAGGAAAAGATTAAAAAAATGGATGGCTATGGATAAGGGCTACCTGTTTTTGATCAGGCGTTGTTCTCCGCAAAATACCAGCAGCCCGGACGGTTTGGCAAGGCAGGCCAGGGTCATATTCAGACTCTCCCCCAATTCAACTGCCAGGGCAGTAGGACGTGACATGCTGATGAGGATGGACAGATGGGCTCTGGCCGCCTTTTGGATCAACTCATAACTGATCCGGGAAGAAAGGACTGCCAGACGGGCCTGGGCCAGACGGCTGCTCAGAAACAGCTTGCCGATTGCCTTATCAAGTGCGTTATGGCGTCCCACATCTTCTGCTGACGACAACACATTGAGTTGAGAATCAAAGAGCATGGATGCATGCGATGCATGGGTTTTTTTATAAAGATCCTGGTGACCGTTAAGCTGTTCTACACATTCAATGGCCTGGCCCATGTTAATTGTGATTTCATCTGTAGCCGGCCTAAGCGCCTGGCCCAGATCTTCGATCATTTCCTTACCGCAAATGCCGCAGCTTGTCTGGCTGATAAAGCACCTTCTTTTTAATAAGGATGCCACCTTTTCCCGTCTGGCAGGCTGAAGTTTAACAGTCACTACGTTTGGGGCCATTTGTTCACAATAACCGATGGTCGCGATATCTTCAAATTCATCTGCTACACCCTCCCCCAAGCAGAAACCAGCCACATGAGGGATCTCTTCCCCAGGGGTGCGCATGATGACCGAATAGGGCTGATCTTCAATTCGTATCAAGAGGGGTTCTTCCCCGATTAATGCCTGCTCGAAAGTCCTGCGGGTGCCATCCTTATGCAAAACAGCCTGTTTAGATTGGATATTATTCATGTCCATATTCCTAATATAAAAATTCGATCCCAGGTGGTCAGTATTCAATATCAATGACACAGCCGTCAAGTTAAAAAGTTATGAACATCCGACATCCAGTTTTGCCCCGCAGCTCATGCAAAATTTTGCAGTCACCGGGTTTTGTTCATCACAATGGCAACAGATAGCATGTCCTTTTGTTTTGTTCCCTTTTATGGCCATTGTTGGGGTTGCTGTCTTTCCGGTTTTTTTCTCCTCATATGATTTGATCGCCTCATTCAAGGCCTGGGCGCCAAGATTGGAGCAGTGCATTTTTTCCTTTGGCAGACCATCAAGAGCCTCGGCCACGGCTTTTTTCGTAATGGACTTGGCCTCCGCCAGTGTTTTCCCCTTGGTCATTTCGCTGACCTTGCTGGATACGGCAATTGCCGCCACACATCCGAATGTCTTATATTTTACGTCCTCTATTATGCCATCTTTCACCTTGATATTAAACGTCATCATGTCTCCGCAGACGGGATTGCCGACTTCTCCGATTCCGTCCGCATTTTCGATTGTACCTACATTTCTCGGATTTGAAAAATGATCCATTACTTCTTCTGAATACATATTTACCTCCTCACAGAGTGTCTAATTATTTTTTTTCCATCTCAAGCAATTTTGATAGTGTTACGGAATTCAATTTATCATACATCGCTTTTGAGGCATCTTCCCAGATACTCCGGGTTATACATCCGCGAGACCTTGCGCATTCACCCGGATGTTCAATGCACCCGGCCAGATCGGTTCCGCCTTCGAGGGTTCTGACAATTTGCCCGACGGTAATTTCTGCAGGCGGCCGTGCAAGCATATGGCCGCCCTTGGGTCCCCGGACACTTTTTATAAAATTGTCCTGCTTCAGGGGAATGATAAGCTGCTCAAGATATTTGACGGATATATTCTGCCGCATTGCAATGTCACCGATCCGTACAGGCCCGTTATCATAATGTTGTGCCAGTTCCTGCATCATTCTGGTTCCATAACGGCTTCTGGTGGATAGTTTCATTGAACGATTCCTCCCTCATGACAATTTAATGTTGATTCCAGACAGGAGACAACTCCCGGAGTCTTGCAGCAACCAGAGGAAGCTTGTCCAGCACGTGCTCCACATCATCCATCGTATTTTCGCTGTTCATCGTAAAAACGATAGACCCCTGTGCAAGTTCGGGGGGAACTCCGATGGCCACCAGGACAGGTGATGTCTTGAGAGCCTTTGAAGCACAGGCCGAGCCGGTGTTTGCATAGATGCCATGCTGGTTGAGCATATAAATCAATGCCTCCCCCTCAATGCTGCCGATACAAAAACTCGCATGCCCCGGAAGCCTGTTTTCGGGATGTCCGGTATATTTGACCTGCTCGATGCGCTCATGAATACCCGCGACAAGACGGCCCTTTAATTCGCGCATGCGGGTTTCATTCCCTTCGAGTTCCTCCGTAGCAATTTCTGCTGCCTTGCCGAGTCCGACGATTGCCGGGACGTTCTCGGTGCCGCCTCTCCTGCCGTTTTCCTGAATGCCCCCGTGAATCAACGGCA
>CAYQNS010000075.1:0-17299 GCA_964418755.1 uncultured Desulfobacteraceae bacterium | reverse complement strand
TTAATGATGGTCTGCCCGATCCTTTCCTTGTTGTTGGATGTGCACGCACTAAACTGAGTGATCAGGAATTCAGAGATAAAATGAAAAATGCTTTGTTGACCGCAGGAACTCTTCATGTATCAAAGTGGAAATCCTTTGCCCAGCTGCTTCACTATCAGCCCATTGAATACAAAGAACCTTCATCTTATTCGACATTAGCCGAATCTCTCAGGGAACTGGATAAAAAGCACGGCACCGGAGAAAACAGGGTATTTTATCTGGCTATTCCTCCGTCTCTATACAAGTCAACCGCGCAAATGCTGGGGAAGGCCGGTCTTTCCGTGGAAAACGAAAATAGCTGGGCGAGGATTGTTGTGGAAAAACCATTCGGTCGTGATCTGGATACAGCCATCGACCTGGACCAATCCTTACATGAACATTTTCAAGAACATCAAATCTTCCGGATTGATCATTATCTGGCCAAGGAAACCGTCCAGAATATTCTCATGTTCCGTTTTGCCAACTCAATGTTTGAACCCATCTGGAACAGAAGATACATTGACCATGTTAGCATCACCGCGGCCGAAACCCTTGGTGTCGAGCACAGGGCCGGATACTATGAACAGGCGGGGGTTCTAAGAGATATGTTCCAGAACCATATGATGCAACTCCTGGCCCTGACAGCTATGGACTCCCCTTCCCTGTTCGATGCCGATCGGGTCCGTGACGAAAAGGTTAGAGTATATAGGGCGATCAGGCCATTTCCAACTAATGATCTTCAGGATTACCTGATTCTCGGACAGTACAGTGCCGGGACAATCAATGGGAAAAGGGTCCCGGCCTACAGGGATGAACCTGGAGTCAGTCCGGATTCATTGACACCGACTTTTGCCGGCATGAAAGTCTTATTGGACAACTGGCGCTGGCAGGGTGTGCCCTTTTACCTTACATCGGGGAAAAGGCTGGCTAAAAAGCGAACCGAAATCGTTATTCAATTTAAAGATGTCCCCCACTCTATGTTTCGCCGGACACTGGGGGAACACATTACTGCCAATAGACTTATTTTAGGAATCTACCCGGATGAAAAAATTTCATTGACTTTTCAAACAAAAAACCCGGGTGCCAGGGTATGTCTAAGATCGGTCACAATGGATTTTCACTATCATCAGAACTACACCGGCCCCATACTGGACGCCTACGAAAAAGTACTCCTGGACTGCATGCTGGGCGATCATATGCTTTTCTGGCGACAGGATGGCGTGGAACTTTGCTGGGCTTTTCTGGCCCCCATTTTGAAGGAATGCGAGACATGTGCGGATCGTGCTGAAATTCTACTTCCCTACGACTCAGGGACATGGGGACCAAAGGCTGTCAGGGATCTGAAGAAATAAGGAGAATTACTATTATGAGTTGGAAAATTTCACACAAAACAGCAGATATTCTGAACAAGGGAAGCGGCAATGCAGGCATCGATCGGGAGGAAGCTCTCAGCCTTATGCGGCTTGAACTCCATACCAAAGAGACCTATGCCCTCATGGAAACAGCCAACAGGCTCTCCAGGGAACAATTTAATGGAAAAGGGGAAAATCATTTTCATATCGGCATTAAGGTGGAAGCCTGCCCCTTTAATTGCAGCTTCTGTTCCCTCACTGTCAAGGCAGGCATATTCAAAGAAAAGATCGAGTTCACCAATGATAAAATTTTGAAGTGGGCCAGGCTGGCTGAATCCGGAGGGGCTGATGCCTTGAACCTCATGACCACCGGAACTTACTCCTTTGAACGGCTTCTGGAAACAGGGAGGATGCTAAAAAATGATGTCTCAACTCCCCTGGTGGCCAATACCCGTGACATCAATCATAAGGAAGGGGAAAGGCTTTTGGATGCCGGATTTGTGGGCGCTTATCATGCCGTACGATTGGGCGAGGGGAGGGATACGCCGTTTAAGCTGCAAAAGCGTATCCGGACCATTACTGTTTTAAAGGATGTGGGATTACAATGGATGAATTGCGTTGAACCGGTGGGCCCGGAACATGATATGGAAGAAATTATGGATCTCATGTTCCTGGCAAAAAAACACCGGGCCACTTACAGTGGCGTTATGCGACGCATTAATTTTCCCGGGTCTCCCATGGAACCATATGGTATGATCAGCGAACTTGAAATGGCCAGGATGGTTGCGGTCAGCCGTCTTGTCATGGGTGATGTTCCAAAGGCACACTGTACCCACGAACCCCACTCCGCATCCCTTATTGCCGGGGCAAATCTTTTTTTCTCCGAGGTCGGTGCCAGCCCCAGGGATGGAGAGGCAGATACCGGAAAGGGAAGAGGGAAAGGATTGGAGGATTGCAAGCGCATGCAGTCAGACATGGGCTGGGATACTGGTTTACCATCCAACTGCTTTGAACATGAAGAGACCGGGATACTGAAAATCGTAACCTGATTTTATTAAAAGATGAGCGATTAGCTCTTAGCAATTAGCGGTTAGCTCCTATATTTTAGGCGTTTACCAGTAATGCGATTTTCACCCATTGGGTGAAATGATGACCTTTGACAATGTATTGAAATTATTGTACTAATTGCTAAAAGCTAACTGCTAATCGCTCAATTTAGGTAAAAGGAGAAAAGCTCAATGAAACGTTTATCCGTGGTATTTCTTTTTCTGGCCTGTTCACTCTTCTTTGCACGGGGTGTTGTTTTGGCAGAAAAAATCAAGATAGGCACCTGGAAAACGGCCCAGACCATCCAGCCCTTTTTCTATGAAAAATTTTTGCCTCCCGACAAGGAGGTCTCCATATTCTCTTTTACCAACCCGGCGGACCAGAAGGTTGCCCTTCTTGCCGGAAGTTTAGATATGTGCGGTACCACACTGGCCCATGCCATCCATTCCGCTTCAAGGGGGCAGCCGGTTGTCCTGGTGGCGGCCCTGTGTAATAAATGCTCGGCCTTAGTGGTAAAAAAAGGTGGACCCATAAAAGCCATCAATGATTTGAGAGGAAAAAAGATCGGATATGTCCCCGGCACCATGCACGAAATACTCCTGAGGGAAACACTGACACGAAACGGGCTGTCACCGGACAAGGATGTGCGGTTAACCAGGGTTGACTTTTTTGACATGGGGATGGCTCTTGCCGGAGGTGGTATTGATGCCTTTCTTTCAGGCGAGCCTTTTCCGACCATTGCCTTACACGAGGGTTACGGAAAGATTCTATCCTATCCCTACTATGGTGAATCCATCGGGACCATTAATGCAGGCCTGTTGGTAAAACGAAAAACCATAGAGGAAAATCCGGAACTTGTTTACCGATTGGTATTGGCTCACTCCCGTGCGACCCGATATCTTAAGTCCCATGAAGATGAATGGCTTAAAAAGGCATCTACTTTTGGAACTCCGCTGGAGATCCTGAAGAAGGCTGCACCCAACATGGAATTGGCCTGGCATATGGATGCGTCTTTTATAGCAAGGGCGCGTTCCCTTGGAGAACGAATGCAGGCGTTGGGTATTATTGAGAAACAGCCGGATTATGAAAAGTTGTTTGATCTCACTTTTGTAAAGCGGGTTTTGAAAAACAAATAATAAACAATCGTAAATCAGAGGTAAAAATGATAAAAGAAGAAAATACGAAACTTCACAATTTCGTATTTCAAATGTTGCCCTGGATTATCCCCACTGCATTCATAATTCTTTGGTTCGTTATCAGTGAAGCCGGACTTATACCAACATACCTGCTGCCCCACCCTGTCGAGATTGCCAAGGCTGGTTACACTTATATTTTTGACACCCCTGGTGATGCGCCATTCGCAGGCCGTTTCCTGAGCGATGCCGGCGCATCACTTATTAGAGTCTGCAGCGGGTTTGCGGTCGCTGTCATATTGGGTATTCCCCTGGGAATCATATCCGGTCGGCTCGTCTCGGTTCGGAAACTCCTTAGCAGCACGGTCAATGGGTTGAGATCTGTTCCCGGTATAAGCTGGCTGCCATTGGCCATGATTTGGTTCGGCATAGGGATAAAGACAACCATATTTTTAGTAGCATTGGCTGCATTTTTCCCCATTTATCTTAATGCTGCTGCAGGCGCCGGGCAGATCAATCCGCTCCTACTGCAGGCAGGCGCCATGATGGGCGTAAAAAGACTGCGTGGCACCTTTGCCATCCTCCTTCCGGGAGCCATGCCGCATATAATGACCGGACTGCGGCTTGGCCTGGGTATTTCATGGGCCTACCTTGTTCTTGGTGAACTCACTGGCGTTCCAAATGGTCTTGGTGCAGTTATCATGGATGCTCGTATGTTGGGTCGCATAGACATTATTATTGTCGGTATAATAATTATTGCAATCATGGGCCGCTTGAGTGATCAATTGCTCACAGCATCCTTAAGGTTCTGTTTTAAAAGTGCCGGGAGAATGTCTTGAAGCCTGAACTGACAGCCACCCCGAAATCTGATCCCGGGATAAGCAAAACAATCCTTAAGATCAACAATCTCAAAAAGGTCTTTCGCGTCAACGGGATCTTTCTTGCCGTATTGGATGGCATCGACTTTACCGTCAAAAAAGGGGAGATGATCTGTATCCTGGGCCGAAGCGGATGCGGCAAATCGACGCTCCTGAAAATGCTGGCCGGTTTCTTGGCACCCAGTTCGGGAGAGATCCTCTTGAATGGGAAACCCGTGACAAATCCTGGAACCGACCGCTGTGTGGTCTTCCAGGAGGATACACTGTTTCCATGGTTGACGGTACAGGAGAATATCGCCTTTGGCCTGAAAGGTCGAAACAAAGACAAAAAAGGCATAAGGAAAGAGGTGGATCGTTTTATTGCTCTTGTGGGACTGACCGAGTTCAGGGACTATCTTCCCCGGGAAATTTCCGGTGGGATGAAGCAACGAGTGGCCCTGGCAAGAGTGCTCATTCTTAAACCCAAAATCCTGCTTATGGATGAGCCCTTTGCCTCTTTAGATGCCCAGACCCGCGAAGAGATGCAGAACCTTCTTCTTTCGCTCCGGGAAAAACTTTCCCACACGATCATTTTTGTAACCCATGATGTTAACGAAGCCGTCACCCTCTCGGACAGAATACTTGTGATGAGTAAAAACCCTGGTCGCATCCGCGAGGACATCCATGTCGATCTTGTCCGGCCCAGGAAAATGGAGAAACAGGAGTTTATCTTTTTCAGACGTAAATTATATAAACATCTTTGCGACTGAAAGGATATTGAATTTTGAATATCGGCTTGATGGGTAAACATTCATAATGTTGGTCAATTCAGAAAGGAAGTCAAACATGTTTAAAATAAACAATAAGTTTATCTTTTTTATACCTGCGCTGCTACTGATATATGCTGATTCAGGTGCTCAAAGCAAACTTGAAAAGGCAACCTTTGCAGGGGGCTGTTTTTGGTGCATGGAGCATCCATTCGAAAAATTGGAGGGTATTTCAGACGTCGTATCCGGCTATACAGGCGGGCCAGAAGACAATCCAACATATGCAGAGGTGTCAGCAGGAGAAACAGGTCACGTGGAAGCCGTTCAAATAACCTTCGATTCTTCTAAAACAACGTATTCGAAGCTCCTTGCTGTATTTTGGAAACAGATTGATCCGACGGATACAGGGGGGCAATTTGTCGACAGGGGGTCGCAATATAAAACCGCAATTTTTTATCATAACGAAGATCAAAAGACATTGGCAAAAAAATCAAAAATGGAACTGGATAAATCCGGAAGATACAAAAAGCCAGTTGTTACGGAGATCATAAGCGCTTCTGAATTTTATAACGCTGAAGACTATCATCAGGACTATTATAAAAGAAATCCCATAAGATACAAGTATTACAGACATGGTTCCGGTCGGGATAAATATCTGAAAAAAACATGGGGAGATAGAATTAAAACTGAAGTAGCAAGGAACAATAATCAAAAGTACAAAAAGTTGTCTGAAGAAAAACTCAGGAAAAAATTGAGCCCGTTACAATATAGAGTTATCCAGGAAAATGGTACTGAAAATGCCTTTAGCAATGAGTATTGGAATAACAAAGAAAAAGGACTCTATGTTGATATCGTTTCCGGAGAACCTCTTTTTATTTCTATTGACAAGTATGATTCCGGAACCGGATGGCCCAGTTTTACAAAACCACTTGTGCCGAAAAATATTATAGAAGTAGAAGACAGAAGTTTTTTTTCGGTAAGGACGGAAGTCAGGAGTAAACATGGCGATTCTCACCTTGGACATGTCTTTCCGGACGGGCCTGAGCCAACAGGACTTCGGTATTGCATAAACTCCGCTTCCCTTCGCTTTGTCCCAAAAAAAGAGCTGAAAAAAGAGGGGTACGGTGAATACATGAAGTTGCTTGAAAAATGAGGGTTTATGCCTCACTATGCAAACAGACAGGGGCCTTCAGCTCGAAAAGGTGAAGGATTCCTTTGGCTGATAGCTAACTGCTAAAGGTGGATCTTCAATGGAACAAATCGTTGATAATACCTGATTTTTCAAAAGTATATGAGTTTTTCGGCCAACACTACATAGGCTATATCGAGTCTCCGGGTGACTGTTATAACGCAGTATCAGGGGTGTTTAGAGTTTTCCTGCGGCCTTGACAACGTTCGCTTTTTTAAGCTGCCACCAGGAAAACGCCACCAGCACCACCAGGGCAAGGGAAAAAACCCGGGGGAACCAGGCAAAGGACCGGATGAAAATCAGGTTTTCAAACATCTGACCAATAGTTTCCGTAGCGATCCCGGCCGGCCGGCGCCTGAGGCCGGCCAACAGCAGAGAGTAAAGGATGCCGATGAGCCCATAGGACAGGTTAAACGCCAGCCCTTTGAAGCTCAGGACGGTGGCACGCTGACTGGAATCGGTCATCTGATTCAAGTAATGGCTGGTAAAAAAAGTGGTCAGGTACATGGCACTGGACAGCACCATGGCCGGGACCAGTCCGATAACGGGTATAAAAAAGGTCATGCCTGCCAGACCGGATAGGGCCAGGCCGGCCATTAGGGTAAAATTAAAGAGCGGCGTGTGATTGCGGGTCATTTTCAGGGCCAGCCGAGGGATGAAAATGCCCAGCACGGAAACGGCTGCACCGATCAGGCCGAAGGAGGCTTCGGGCAGGTCGATCAATCGATAATACTCGCTGGAAAGGGTGATGACCATGCGGATCATTCCGTCAAACAGCAGACCAACGGCAATGACCACCAGGGCAAAGGGGGTATTCAGTATCCAGCGGCCGGCCAGCAGGGTAAGGCGCAAAGCCTGACCAATAGAGGTGGCGCAGGATTTTCCCGTGCATTCCGGCAGGTCCTGAGGGCCGGCGGTTTCGTGCATCCCCAGCGTGGCCGCCAGAGTCACAATTGCCATGATCAACGTCAGGAAAAGGGGAAGGCGAAGGGTGATGTCCCGGGTGAACGTCACCTCGAATCCGAGCCATTGAGCCAGTGACTGCATTAATGCCGGGTCATAAACAGCGGCACCGATAATCGTGGCCAGGATATAGCCGATGGCCCGGGTCCGCATCTGCACTTCCAGAACCCGGCCCCAGTCTTTTTCGTCGCCCTCCAGTTTAAGGGCATCATAGGCCAGGGCTTCATCTGCGCCGCTGGCTGCGGCTTCGGCAATACCGCTCAATATGCGATTGACCAGAAACACGGCAAACAGGAGATCCACATTTCCCCGGGGGGCAAAACAGAGCAGCAGAATTTCAACGACCATGATGGCCCCGGCGCTCACCACCAGACGCCGGCGGCCGACGACATCGGCCAGAGCACCGGAGGGGACTTCGGCAAGCACAATGGTGGCGGCCCAGACCGCGTTGAGCAGGACAAACTGGGATACGGTCAGTCCGAAATCCAAAAACAGGATCGCAAATACGGGATAATAAAACCGGGCATTAAAGCAGACCCTGAACACGATAAACAGGCGTACGTTCCGGATGCTGAAAGGCGATACGGGCGCGGGGTCGGGTGTATTGGTTTTCACGATTTTATCTCCCTGTTTGCAAAAAAATAATATATCCCGAGACAATCAGACGTTTGGGTTCAACCGTCAAGCATCCGGAAAATTGGTGAAACTTGCCATTAGTGCACAGTTATTGCCGCCGGTTTTAAAGCAACAGCCGTGATCGACGAGTTATTCCAGTTTTTCAAAAAATTCCTTTTCCGCCTCACACTTGGGACAGACCCAATCCTCCGGCAGGTCTTCAAATGCTGTTCCCGGTTCAATATTGTTCTCAAAATCACCTTCAGCCGGATCATATACATATTCGCAGGGGCATTCGTACTTGTGCATTCAATTCTCCCTTACTGGTGAAGTTGGTTTTGTTCCGGGTTGAAAACCGATCCTGCGGACCGAACCATTTCCGAAATCATTGGTATTGCGTATATCCAATTTTTATGCCAACCAGGTGATGTTGGCGCGAAATCATTTTTTCGAAATCCGTGCCCGGACATCGCATTGTTGTTAATTGCACCGCTTTTCCTGCCGAACGGCTACCATTTTCAACGCTTTTTGATCTTGAAGCAGGCTTTGGTATCAGCCAGTGCACCGGCTGAAATTCAAAAACCGGGTTGCGGTTGAGGGCAGACCTGTCCATGATTCAACCTGACACAAATCTGTCTCATCGGACACATTGATTTCCACGACACGGACGGGGTTTGGATGAGGGCGGTCTGGAGCGCAAAGGTGCTCAAGAGGGGATCAGAGAATACCTTGAGACCAAGTTTGGGGGGCAATAAAGTAAAACACGAGAACCAGCTTTGCCACTTCAGGAATAAGAAACATTTAATTCTTATCTATTCCAGATAGTTAAACGATATTTTTTAAAGTTTAGCGGGAGGTGCCCTGTGCGACGGGGCACGCGAACTCACAGATCCGGCAGGGCTTGGAGACCCTGCTGGCCTCTTCGATCCCCATGATCGAACCATCGATCATTTCCGCATCGGCATCGCGTTTGTCATTCTCCTTCTTGCAAAGCGCCCTTTCAAAGACCCCGCTTCGGAACGCCCCTCTCGGGCAGGCTCGGTGACAGGGCATGTCGCATCCGCTGCACGGATCGAAGTCGGCAGGGCCGGTGGGCTCAAGTTCTGCCTCCATGAAAATCCCTCTAAGACGGACACGCGTTCCAAACTCCGGCGTAACCAAGAGATTGTTTTTGCCGATCACCCCCAGGCCTGCCAGATGGGCGGAATCCTTGAGGAAAGCCCCACCGTACTCGATCTGGTACGGCAGTGAAAGTGCCTTGATGCCAAGTTCTTCACCCAGCCAGATCCGGAGTTTTCTAGACTGCAGCCGCATCACACCGTTTCCGGGGGTAAAACCCGGGACCTTCATGCTCCACCAATCCAGTACGGGATCGGATGCCGGATGGACCAAAGCCCACACCAGCACTGATTTATGCTCTTCACGCCATTTCACGCCCTCGTATTCTTCGTAGAACGGCCTTTTGTCGTAGGCCTCATACGAAGGGGAAGCCTTTAAATCCTTGATGGACGCGATTCCCGCCAAAGACGCACCCAACTCTTTCGCCTTTTCAACGATGGTTTTCTCGATCTCATTGCCTTTGAAGTTCATATATATAGTCCTTCCCACCTCGGAGACGAGCCACCGTATCGGCCCCTTACTTCCGGGTGTTTTAATCTGATTGAATGGTCATAATTTCAACCCCTGGATACCATACATAATGTGTATCCGGGCTCCCGTGCTTCTCCTCAGGGAAGCCTCATGCGAATCAGCGCGTCAGCCGCGACAACCCCCCGGCCTTCGGCAAGCAACATAAGAGGGTTGACATCGAGCTCGACAATGGATGCAGGGTCTTTTTCGACAAATGCAGCAATCGCCATGACGGCATCAACAGCAGCCTTTAGGTCGGCATCGGGCCTTCCTCTGAAGCCATGAAACAGCGGTGCACACTGCAGTTTTTCCAGGGCATTCTTCACCTGATCCCTGTCCACCGGCAACAGAAGCGACCTGCTGTCTTTCACCAGCTCCACCAAAATTCCGCCGCCACCAATCAGCAGATAGGGGCCGAACTGGTCATCACAGGCAACACCGACAATCAACTCCGCCACGATTCCATCAACCATCTTTTCGATCAAATAAGACTCGGCAAGGTGCGACATCTCCGTCACCGCTGCCGATACTTCTTCGGCAGTGCAAAGATCGAGTTTAACGGCCCCGGCTTCGGTCTTGTGTGCGACACCCAATGCCTTGACAACAATCGGATAGCCCAGCTCTTCGGCTGCAGCCACCGCCTCCCGGGCCCCGTGAACAACTTTCGAAGAAGGAATTGGGACGCCGCACCGGCCGAGGAGAGCCTTTGCGCCGGCCTCGTCCAGGACTTCTATCCGATCGCCTTTACCGCGGACCTCACTCGCGAGCAGCGGTGGACACAAAGGGCGGTGCCAGGCCGCGCCCACATCGACCGCCGCCTGGATGCCTGCGAGTCCGGCATCGATGCCGGCAAGCGGTGCGATGCCCTCTTTTATCAAACGTGCGGCCACCGGCTCCGAAATCGTATCTGAAAAAGTCGCCAGCACCGCGCCTTTGGTGTCGGTCTGCCGTGCGGCTCGGACAAACCCCCGCTCGGCCCCTCCCCAGGTTGACTGATCACAAATGTCTTCTCTCGGGTAATCGAGCAAACAAAGCGATACATCAAAGTCTTCCGACAAAAATTCAGTAAAATTCTCGGCCATCCGTTCTTCATCATCCCAGGTGAACATCTGGTAATCAAACGGATTGGCAGCCACCACCCGCTCATGCACCGCTGCGCGAAGACCTTGCGTCACTTTTTCAGACAACGGGGGCATGGTCAAGCTCGGGCCCATGGCGTCGGCAAGAAGTATGAGATCACCGCCCGAGGTACTCATGGCCCCGATCCGGCCTCCGTTTAACGGGCCAAGAACATGCAGCACCTTCAACGCTTCCATGAGCGCTTCAAGAGAATCGACTCGAGCCACGCCGAGGCGCTCGAACAGAGAGCTCACCAGAACGTCGGAACCGGCGAGGGACGCCGTATGCGACACCACCATTTTCTGAGCGACCTCGGAGCGACCGGTCTTGATGGCAACGATAGGCTTGCCCAGCTCCCGGGCCACGTTGACCGCCTTCTCAAAGGCCTTCGGGTCAGGCATCGTTTCCAGATAGAGCCCAATCGCCGTGACCTGAGCTTGTCGTGCAAAGATGTGAATCGCATCATGGAGATCGAATTTCAGTTTGTTCCCAAGGGAAATCATGTAGGCGATGGGAAGGCCGCGCCGCTGCATGGTGAGATTGAAGCCCACGTTTGATGACATGGTAATGATGGCCACGCCTTTGTCGACCCGCCGGCCGCCCTGCTGATCGGGCCAGAGCATGGCCCCGTCGAGATAGTTGAGAAGCCCGTAGCAATTCGGCCCGACCAGGGGCATATCACCCGAGGCTTCCAGAAGTTGCTCCTGGAGTTTGGAACCCTCCTCGCCGGCCTCGATAAAACCGGTGGCATAGCAGACCGCTCCGCCCGCAGATCGCGCCGCAAGATCTCCGACAATGTCGATGGTGAGGTAGCGATTAACACCCACGTACGCAGCATCGGGGCTTCCCGGCAGATCTTTCACCGAGCGATAGACTTTGCGCCCCAGGATCTCCGTTTTTTTGGGATGGACCGGCCAGATCTCACCTTTATAGCCCATACGGACGCTCTGGCGAATTACCTCCTGGGCCTGTGCGCCGCCGAAAACGGCAATGGAATGTGGTTTCAATAAACGCTCAAATGACATGTGTTGCCCTCCCGGCGTAAATTTCGCCGTTTCTAAAATTTCTAAAAATCAACGGATGACGAGCTCGCCGGCTTCAGCCGGCTTTCGCTGCTGTAGACGGTCCCATAATAAATTGCACAAGGCCGGAGGGAGAAGGCTGTATTGTAATACGCCGACGACCGATAACACAGTGAAATTTAATATCAGACCGTCTATCATTATCGCGGACCGATACCTCCCGCGGGTCCAGAAAGTGCTTGACATATGTTTACAGATGTGAGAATAAATTGCAAGAGAAACCGACCGGTCCGTTCCTATCATCCAATATACGATTAAACAAGCAATATTTTTATTTTATATCCAACGAAAGATGGCTGGGTATCTCTATGGGTTACAAGCACCTGTCGACACCATGCCACCATTAACCGGGCTCATTTTCTTAAATGTCCCCATATGAAAAGGAGAAGGAATATGAAAGAAGTGAAGAGGCTTGAGAAACTGCTGACAAAAGGCAAAATCACCCGACGGGAATTTATCACCAGGATTTCCGCGCTCGGACTGGCTGCCGCTGTGTCGCCTGCCCTGCTGAAAAAACCGGCCCAGGCTGCCACGCCTAAAAAAGGCGGGCGCTTCATACTGGGGCTGCCCGGCGGCCATACCACCGACAATCTGGATCCCGGTACCCTGACGGATGAGTGGAACTACAATACCAACTGGATGTATCGAAACTGTCTGATTGAGATAGACTACAAAGGCAACCCAACTCCTGAGCTGGCCGAAAGCTGGGAATCCTCGTCCGATGCAAAGACATGGGTCTTCGACCTGAAAAAGGGCGTAGAGTTTCACAACGGCAAAACCATGGATGCTGAGGATGTCATTTTTTCCATCAACCACCACCGTGGTGAAAAGTCCAAGTCGGCGGCAAAAGGAATTGTCGATCAGATTAAGGATATCAAGGCCGACGGCAAAAACAGGGTTATTTTTAAACTCAGCGGCGGCAATGCCGACTTTCCCTTTATTGCCAGCGATTACCATCTCGCCATTGTACCGGCCGGTACGGGCAAAGGGGACTGGATAAAAGGAATCGGCACCGGCGCTTACAGCCAAAGCAAATTTGAACCCGGTGTGGTCTCCGAGGGCAAACGAAATCCTAATTTTTTCAAGAAAAATCGCGGGCACTTCGACGAAGTGGAAATGATTGTCATCCAGGATACTGCAGCCCGAACCAATGCCCTCAAGACCGGCGCGATCCATTTGATGTCCGACGCGGATGTCAAAACCGTTCACCTTCTGGATAAAATCAAGGGCATTCATGCCCTCAAGACCACCGGCACATTTCACAACACAATCCCCATGCTGATGGATGTGCCTCCCTTTGACAACAACGATGTGCGGCTTGGCCTCAAATACGCCATTGACAGGGAGCAGCTGGTCAAAATTGTCTTGAACGGGTACGGTACCATCGGCAATGATCATCCCATTGCCCCGATCGCCAGATTTCACAACAAGGATCTGCCCCAGAGGCAATATGATCCGGACAAGGCCAGGTATCACCTCAAAAAAGCCGGCATGCTGGATCACACCTTCAAACTGCATGCTACGGACCTGGGCAATTTTACCGACACGGCCATCCTTTACAGCGAACACGCCAAAAAAGCCGGTATTAAAATCGAGGTGGTAAACCACCCGGCCGACGGTTACTGGGATATTGTCTGGCTGAAGGAAGCGTGGACTATGTGCTATTGGAACGGACGCGCAACGGTAGACTGGATGCTCTCCACCGCCTACTCGGGTGACGCCAAATGGAACGACACTCACTTTCACCACAAACGTTTCGACGAGTTGGTAGTGGCCGCACGCGCAGAACTCGATGAAAACAAACGTCGAGAAATGTATTACGAGACGCAGGAAATCCTGCACAATGAGGGCGGCGTCGTAGTTCCCTTTTTCGCGGACTGGGTGAATGCGGCCAGCGACAAGATGGGCTACGAGAATGTTGCCGGAAACTGGAATCCTGATGGTGCCAGGGCAGCCGAACGATGGTGGTTCAAAGCATAGATTTCATGAAACAGCCGGGTTATTCATGTGGGCCGGTCACCGGGTGATCGGCCCACATGAATTTTAAATGACTCAATACCCGGATGCACTGGAATCACGGACACAAAAGTTTTTTTCATCACATAAAAGGTCATTATTCTGCTGGAGATGCAAACATGAACGTAACTTCTACGCCGGAGCGATTAGGACTCAGCAAAGAACGACTCGCACGAATTCGAACCTGGATGCAAGGCTATATCGATGAGGCAAAGCTGCCGGGTGCAACCACACTCGTTGCACGCCATGGAGAGGTTGTTTTTTCCGAGACCTTGGGCTATGGTGATCTGGAAAAGAAAAAGCCACTCGCTCAAGACAGTATTCTGCGGTTTTATTCCATGACCAAGCCGATTACGGCGGTTGCGGTGATGATGCTGTATGAACAGGGCCTGTTTCAACTGGACGACCCGCTATCGGCATTTATCCCTGCCTTCAGAGATATGAGAGTTTATCGATCCGGTTCGGCCGAAAACCCTCTTACAGAGCCTGCAGCTTCACCCATAACCATCCATAACCTGATGACCCACACATCGGGCTTGACCTATGGTTTAGAAAACGAGGGCATCGTTCCCGAGTTGTATGTTAAACGCCAAACCGAATTCTGCCCCGGTGATGGACCGCTTGGGGCCGTCGTAAACCGGTTGGCGGAAATTCCCCTGGAATTCCAGCCCGGCTCGCGATGGGAATACAGTGTATCCTTTGATGTCCTGGGGCGTTTGGTGGAAATTGTTTCCGGCAAACCCCTGGATATTTTTCTCAGGGAAAACATTTTTGAACCGCTGGGAATGACTGACACGGGGTTTTATGTGCCCAAAACAAAATGGGATCGTTTTGTATCACTTTACGAATGCACGCCGGAATCAAACCTGTCATTGATGGAAAGTTTCGAGGATAGCCCGCTGATGGGTGAAGTGGAAACGTTTTCGGGAGGAGGAGGGCTGGTTTCCACGCTTCAGGACTACTTCCGCTTCACTGAAATGCTGCGTAGAAAAGGTGAGTTGGACGGCCGGCGGCTTCTGGGAAGAAAAACGGTCGAACTCATGACCTGCAACCACCTGCCGGGTGACCTTGCCGATATGGGGCAGCCGACCTTCTGTGAAACCACCTACGAAGGAATCGGTTTCGGGCTTGGCATGTCGGTGATGCTTGACCCGGCAAAGGCGAAAATTGTCGGGACTCCAGGTGAATATGCCTGGGGCGGATATGCCAGCACTGCGTTCTGGATAGATCCCATAGAAGATCTGACGACAATTTTTCTCACTCAGCTCATCCCTTCGAGCGCATACCCAATCCGTCGGGAATTGCGGGTGTTGACTTATCAGGCATTGATTACATAGTGCCTGAATGAAAACTATCTAAAAGCTTAAATGATAAGGCTTTATTATAGATTTGAATAAACGAAGATTTAAGCTTTTAGCTGTCAGCTATTGGCTTTCAGCTCGAAATGATGAAGGATTCCTTTGGCTAATGGCTGACTGCTGACAGCTAACGGCTGATCTTCAAGGGAACAAATCGTTGATAATGCCTGATTTTTCAAAGGTATATGAGCTTTCGGCCAGACACTACATAGTCTGTATCATGATTTGACACCATCAAACGCTATGATCTCTTTATCGGCCCAGCCTGATTTGCCGATAGGCTAAAATCATATTTTTGAAGAAGGCCTGGCAGGTAAGGCGCAAAAGCACAGGAATATATTGTAGATTCCAAGCTTTCACAACGCAGTAAGGCGGGATGCATCGGCGTTTAAAATGTAAATCTGTTTTTACGTGAATCCCTAGGGTCTGGAAATCACAATATCGATAACCGTAACCTCCGGGGGGGACAAAAATCGAACCGGCGGCCCCCAGGTTCCGGACCCTCTGCTGACATAAAGCAGGGCATTGTCATCCGGTTTTGACAATCCTGCAGGCATGCGGTAATAAAATTTTGTCATCAGGTTGAAGGGAAAAATCTGCCCATTGTGGGTGTGGCCCGAAAGCTGGAGGTCAAAGAACCCCAATGAATCACTGCTGACTATAGGCTGATGCTTCAAAAAGAGGGTAAATTTGTCCCGGGGCAATTTTTCCAGTAGCACCTTTTCAGTGATTGCATGATCAGTTCTGTAAGGGCCTCCGGCAGGATCGTCAATACCCGCGACATTGAGAATATTTTCAACGGTTAGTCCCTCTCCCCGGAGGATGGTAAAACCCGCCTTTTCAGTAAATGTCAGAGCACGATTGAGTCCGGCATAAAATTCGTGGTTGCCGGTGACGGCATACTTTCCATACTTTGTAGGTATGCTCCGGAGCATACCTACCAGCATTTCCAGGTTATCCATCCGGCCGTCCACCAGGTCGCCGGTCGACACCAGGATATCCGGGCGGGCCGCAGTGACCTGATTAAGGATTCGCTGGAGTCTCGATCTCCCGACAATAAGTCCGAGATGCACGTCGGATATCTGCACCACTCTCACTCTTTCGATCTCACCGGGCAGTTTATCTGTTTCCACGGTCACATATTCGGTCTTTATATTCAATGCCTCAAAATAACCATAGAGGACGACCGTAAAAGAGAGTATAATCGACAGGATGCAGAAATGCCGGATAGAAAGCGTAAAGCCTGCCAGGGGACTATGGGTCAGTTGCCTGGCCAGAAAATGAAACAATCGGTAGATATCAAAGAAAAATGATGTCGAAACAAAAATAAAAAGCAATCCCATCCAGATGAATCCGACGTAGGCCAGGCCCCGGGCAAAAGTTTCCTGCCCATAGCGCTCCAATATGCGGACAAAAATGGGTGCGGCCACCATCAGGACCATGAATGCGGCAAGGATCGGGTGCACCGGGAGGCCCAGGCAAAGGCCCCTTTTCAGTTTCATAAAAGCGTACAAATGTGCGCCGCCGTAGATACTGAAATATGCGAATAGAAAGAGGATCACTCGGTATCATTCTCCATTAATATTTTTTCGACGAAGCTGCTTTAAACGGCTTCTTCTTTTTTTGGACGACAGCATGCGCTCTCTGGAGGCTTTTGTCGGCCGGGTTCTTACCCGTGGTTTCGGTTTTAGTAAAGCTGCCTGTACGAGCCGGATCAGCCGATCCATGGCATCCTGCCGATTCTGCTCCTGCCTTCGAAAACGGCTCGCCTGAATGATGAGTATGCCTTCATCGGTCAAGCGTTTTCCAGCCAGTTTCTTCAGCCGAAATTTTACATCGCGGGGAATCCCTGTCGATTCATTGACGTCAAAGCGCAACTGTACAGCGGTGGCGACCTTGTTCACATTCTGTCCGCCGGGCCCCGATGACCGGACAAAATCAAATGAGATGTCCTTCTCGTCAAGCTCGATATTGTATGAAATTTTGATCATAGAACCGCTTATTGGCCCGGCATGATAATCCTCGAATCATCATTCTGTTTCTGTTCTTCCTGCATTTTTTTAATCCGTTCCACCATCTCCGCCAATGCATGCTTCATGGCTGGTTTATTGTAGTCAAGTTTTATTTTAAAAAATCAGCAGAAAATTATCATGT
>CAYQNS010000074.1:0-17419 GCA_964418755.1 uncultured Desulfobacteraceae bacterium | reverse complement strand
GCAACTCAAACTTATAAAAGAATAGGAAGCTATAATTTTATGGACGTCCCCAAAAGCCCCAGTTCACGGTTGAACAGGTGCTCGATGCTCCGGAAGTGGCCTGGCCTCTGACCCTGCCCATGTGCTCGCCTTTTGCCGACGGGACGGCCGCCCTGATTATATGCTCTGATGCCGTTGCCCGCAAGTGCGGTGCCGTTGCACAGGGTGTCGAAATTTCCGCCTGCATGCTGGCAAGCGGGGAAGATCCCCACGAAAAAAATAGATCAAGCACTTTGACAAGGCTTGCCCAGGCCGCTTACGAGCGGGCCGGGATAGGGCCCCGGGACATCGATCTGGCCGAAGTGCACGACGGTACCGTATTTGGAGAACTCTACGTCACTGAAGAACTCGGCTTTTGTCCCATCGGCCAGGGTGGACCCTGGGCTGAGGCCGGCCACAGCACCCTGGGGGAAGCCTCCCGGTTAATATTTCCGGCGGTCTCGAGTCCCAGGGCCATCCCATCGGGGCTACCGGCGCAAGGCAGGTGGTCGAAATTTATTGGCACCTCATCCAGGCCGGCCAGGTAGGGAAACGGCAGGTGGCGGGCGCAAGGGTCGGCCTGGCGGAAAACGCCGGCGGCACCGTCAAAGGCACGAATGCTGCATTGTCGGTTACGATTTTAAAAAAGTAAGAAAACGTTGATATATCGTTCATGCAGAACGAATACGAAAGGAGCTCCCGCTGATGTTGCAATATTATAATATATTAACAGACAATGAGATTCAAATGGTGCATGAAGCATCACTGGAAGTTCTGAAAAAAACCGGTCTGCGGCTGAATCATCCAGTCGCGCTGGAAAGGCTGGCCGATGCCGGGGCCGATGTCGATGCAGCCGGGGGCCGGGTCCGGTTGCCGATAAAAATGATTGAAAAGGCTCTTGAAAAAGCCCCGAAAAAATTTGTTTGCGCCGGCAGAACACCTGAGTACGATATACTCGTTTCCTCCGATTCCACGACAGGGCCTGTCTTTCGCTCTGCCGCCGGCACTATCCGTCATTACGATTTTTTCACCGGGGAGCTTCGCCCCCTGACGCTTGCGGACTGCCGGGATATTGCCACATTGATGGATGCTCTGGAAAACATGAATATTGTTGGATGTCCCGCACCGCCGGAGGCACCACCGGAAACCTATGATCTGCATGCACTCAAAACCCTGCTGGAAGCGGGCCGCAAACATATCTGGGCCCTGCCCGAAAGTTCCCGAAATCTCAGGTATCAGTTAGAGATGATGAAGGCGGTGGCCGGCGGCGGTGAAGCGCTGCGTCAAAGGCCCTTGTGCAGTGGTATTGTCTGTCTGATCGAACCTTTATATTTCCCGAACGACGAGATCGAGCGGCTGCTGCTGTACGGTGAGTATAATCTGCCGGTAAAAGTACCCCTGGTGCCCATGGTCGGGGCCAATGCACCTTACACCCTGGCCGGTGCGCTGACACAGACTCATGCCGAGGCACTGGGCAGTCTGGTGTTGCTGCAGACCCTGTGCCCGGGGATTCCCACCTGGTATTACATATTGCTGCACGAAATGGAGATGCACAGGGGCACCGCCATTTACCACAGCCCCGAGATCATGATGGTGAACTCCGGTCTGATCCAGATGGCCCGACACTTGGATATTCCATCCGCCGCCGTAACATACTCGACCACGGACTGCCAGGCCCATCAAATCATGTTTGAACGGGGGGCGGCACTGACCATGCATGCTCTTTGCGGTATAACTGAAATAGGTGCGGCCGGGGCCATCGAAGGCGGTGTAGCCATCAGCCCGCTGGCCCTTGTCATTGACAATGAACTGGCGGCATACGCCCGCCGCCTTACACAAGGAATGGAGATCAATCGCGAGACACTGGCGGTGGAGGCCATCAACCGGGTGGGTCATGGAAGTGACTTCCTGTCAGACCCCCATACATTGAAATTTCTGCACCGGGAAAAACGTTTTAAGCCTGATCTTTTTGACTGGCGGCCCTTTGAACTGTGGCACAGGGATAATGACACCATTTTGGAACGTGCCCGCGACAGAATGCATGATATACTGGAAAAACATGAAATTCCCCCGCTGGAAGAGCCGCTGCAGAAAGAATTGGACCGCATCCTTCAAGCTGCGGAGAAGGAACTGTAAACGGCATAAACAGGATACCCGTGTTGTGGCGTACGAATTCGCAGATAAGGGGATCCGGGTAAACGGTATCATGCCCGGTATGATCGACACACCGCTAATCTACGAAGAAATCATGAAACTGTACAATGGGGACATGGAAAAGATGCGTCAGGATCGCAATGCCAGAGTTCCCATGAAACGAATGGGTGAATCCTGGGATGTTGCAAACGCCGCGTTATTCCTTGTATCGGATAAGGCAAAATATATTACCGGCCAGATATTGACTGTCGATGGGGGCCTGGTGTTGACCGGAGGTTAAACAGGGCACCATCACCATGTTTCCCACTGAAAAGGCTTTGGCAACCGAGCCGGCGGGCATGATTTTGGACAGATACGCAGGATGCAATTCATATACAGCCGCCTGGGCAACGCCGAACAGGACGGGTATGGTCAAAATATAAAACAGATCCATCTGCGTGGATCTCTATAGAATTTTAGAAAAATTTTCTCTTATGGCATCGGTGGATTATAGGCCGGACATAGTCGGGGATATAATATCTTTTTGCACGTACCATTTTTCGTCAAGCCAAAAGACAAGTAAGATGGGATAAATTATTTTTTCAGGGGCCCTGGAAAAATTTTCGCCGAAAACATTCAGACGGAATCAATCGTATGTGTATTTAAAAAATACTCCAGCCGAGCTGCCTGGTTCTGCTTGAAAGCACCGAATTTGACGCTGCAGCGCCAGTTTGCAGTGGAATCTTTCGGAATTTTATGAGGCATTTTGTGATCCGAAACAGCCTTAAACGGTACTTTTTCAAAATAAAAACCGCAATCCGCCAGCAGAATTTCCAGACCCAGGGATTGTCTGGGGTGCAGCTTGGTCTCCGGATATGAAAATGAAAGTCCGCCTTTGCTGATATCGATGACTCTTCCCAGGCGGACGGGTTTGGACCGGAATACCGCCAGGGCAACCTCGGCCATGCTCTTGTTCAGGAGCGGTCCAAGGTCTGCCGGCGTGGATCTCAAAACCGCAAAGGTGTTTTTATCGGCACGATACCTTTTATGTTTTCTTCTTTCAGCCATTGTTGAATATTTTTTAAATTTTTGTAAAAATATCGCCTACATATCAAAGGCATGGGTCTATTTTTTAAGCAAAAGGATGAAATGTAGAAAATCAACTCAGTTGAAAAGGCAGGATAGATGGCTTACGGTAAAACCTGTACAGATGCTCCCGAATACCGGCAAATACGAGATTCAGCCCGGATACTTATATCTGATAATACACATCAAACCATGATTTGTCAAACGACTTCGGCCCTCAGGCACTAACCGTCCATTTTGTGTCCAAGCTGTTTTGTGTTACGGAAACGATATGACCGTCAAAGAAAAAATGTTCGATATGCCAGCAAGTTTCCATGTATGCAATAATTAGATGTGTGTCATCCAAAATACGTTCCACCCGGCATTTCAAAAGATCCCGCAGCCCGGTTCCGACAGCTTTTATCACCGCTTCCTTGGCTGTCCAGTAGCGAAAAAAAAGTATAAACGAAGGATTGCCCGGGGCAAGATGCCATTCTTGATCGGTCGCCGTTCTTTTAAACAGGCCCGGCGAACAGGGCCTGATTTTCTCGACATCGATTCCGACATCCGTCAAAGAAGCAACGCCGGCAACATATTCCGGTTTGTGGGTAACGGACCAGTAAATTCCGTCACTGGGCAATGGTGCGCCATTTTCATTTTTTAAAAATTCTCCTGCCGTCAGGCCGCTCTTGCGGACTGAGCGTTTCAGCGCGTGTCGAGCAAGGCGGCTTAAATTCCGCACCTGTTGTCGGCCGCTGAATTTTCGCTCTTCTTCGGCAACACGCAAAACCACGGGATATAGCGTTGAATTGCGGTATTCGTCATTCTGCATTGGATCCGCCTGGCTGTTTTTTCAATCCGCTGCCTTCAAAATAATCCGACAGTCTGCAACGGTGGCCCCACAACCCTCCTCGTGAATCAGCATCGGATTAATATCCATTTCCATAATTTCCGGATTGTCGATGACCATATCGGAGATACTGACCAATGCTTTTTCAATGGTTTCCACATCGGCCACAGGCTTGCCCCGGAATCCCCGCAACAGCTTGTACCCCCTGATTTTCTGAATCATTCTACGGGCTTCATTTCTGCCGATGGGGGCCAGACGGAACTCCACATCCTTGAAAACTTCCACAAAGATACCCCCCAGGCCAAACATCAAAAGCGGTCCGAAAACCGGATAGCGGTTTACGCCCAGAATGACCTCTTCTCCCGGGGGTGCCATTTTCACCACCAGGACCCCGTCAACAACCGCCTTGGAATCATACGCCCTGGCATTGGCAATGATCTGATCAAAGGCTTTTTTGACTTCATCACCGGTTTTAAGGTCCACGATTACGCCCCCGGCATCGGATTTGTGCAAAATCTGGGCCGATGCGATTTTCATGGCCACCGGAGACTTCATACCCGATGCCAGAATTACCGCCTCTTCTGCTGTTTTGGCCAGTTTCGTGGGCAGGACATTCAGTCCGTAGCATTTCAACAGCTTGACACCATCTAATTCACCCAGCCTCGTTTTTCCAGCGGCAAGGCACTCTTTGATAATCGCCCGCGCACGATTTTTGTCGTGTTCTAATTTGAACTGGGCCAGGTGCTGGCGGTTCAGCCATTTGGAAAACCGGAACAGTGTGGCAAAAGACTTTGCAGCATTTTCCGGAAATTTATACACAGGATAGCCATGTTCCTGCAGGTATTTTACACCAACCGAGACATCGACAATTCCCATGAAACAACTGAGAATGGGTTTGGAAGAACGCCGGGCGATTTTGACAATGGCCTTGGCAGTTCCCTCGACATCGGTCATGGACTGGGGCGTCAGAATTACCAGGGCACCATCTACCCCATCATCATTGATAACTGCTGCAAGAGCGTTTTCATAACGGTCATAGGCGGCATCTCCGATTACATCCACCGGGTTATGAATATTAGCTGTTGCAGGGAGATGGCTCGCCAGCACCTCGATTGTCTCATCACTGAATTCAGCCAGCTCCAGACCTGACGACGTGGTCATATCCGTTGCCAGAATGCCGGGTCCTCCTGCATTGGTGACAATGGCCACCCGATTGCCGCTGGGAATCTTTCTGACCATTTTGCCCAGAGCGCTTTCCTTCTTGCACGCAAACGCAGTGGCAAAATCAAACAGTTCATCAATGGTGTCCACCCGAATGATACCGGCCTGCTCAAAAATGGCATCGTACACCGCTTCCGAACCTGCCAGGGCACCGGTATGTGATGCCGCGGCCCTGGCTCCGGCACTGGTTCTGCCGGACTTGATGGCCAATATGGGGGTGGGCCGGTATCCCGAAGTGATCTCTTTTACGGCCTTAATAAATTCCGGGCCCCTGCCCAGTGATTCCTGGTAAATCATGACAACATCCGTATCCGGATCTTCATGGAGATAGCGCAGCAGATCCAGTTCATCCACGTCCGCCTTATTGCCGATGGAAATAAATTTTGAAAATCCGAAATCACGATCAGCGGCAAAATCAAGAACAGCCGTGCACAGAGCACCACTCTGGGAAATAAAGGAAATATTCCCTGCATGGGGCATCCTGGATGAAAAACTGGCGTTCATACGAACCCCGGCAAGCGGGTTGATCACGCCCAAACAGTTGGGGCCGACCAGCCGGACGCCCGCCGCCTTGCACAGGGCGATGAGTCTGTCTTCCATCTCGGCCCCTTTCCCGCCCACTTCACGAAAACCGGCGCTGACGACCACAATTCCCTTAACACCTTTTTCGATGGCTTGCTCCACCGACGGTAAGGCCAGTCTGGGCGGCAGAATGATAATGGCCAGTTCCACGGCATCCGGTATATGGGCAATCGATTTATATGCCTTCACACATAATATGGCCTTAGAGCCCGGATTTACCGGAAAGAGTGTGCCGGTATACCCGCCCTTGAGAATGTTGGCAAAAATATCATGTCCGACCTTTCCCGGTGTTGATGAAGCGCCCACAACTGCAATGGACTCCGGAGAAAAAATAGCATCAAGTTTATCCATATGATTTGCTCCTTTTTTTATAACCGTTCACGGTTCACAATTTTCCAATAATGATGCAACGATTGAAACATTTTGGACATTGATTCTTTGATTTTTTTAAACCGTGAACCGATAACTGAACCGTGACCGGATGCCTCTCTATATATCTTTTTCATCCGCTTCAAACAAGATACAAAACACAGATTCCAGGGCGACTCAACCGTCGATTTCGGACTTTATCTTCAGGCCTTCTTCATAAACCATGTTTCTGGTAATGCGATACTTGGCGGCAATCCGTTTTGACAGAATGGAAAGCCGATCATTGCCATTGATCAAGCCGTCACGGAGCTCTTGTTCAAAATCCTGTGATAGTGGTTCTTTTTTCCCCGAATACCCCTCCACCAGGAGTGTGCACTCTCCCTTGACAACCGACCGCTCACTTAAGTCCTTTAAAATATCGGTCAAATGGCCGCGGATAAATTCCTCATGTAGTTTGGTCATTTCCCGGCCCAGAACAGCGTTCCGATCCCCAGCGATTTCAATCAATTCTTTAACCAAAGTCAGAATTCGTCGGGGTGATTCATAAAATATGACAGTGCTCGATTCATGGGCAAGCTGTTCCAGCCGGCGTCGGCGTTTTGTTTTTTTTCTGGCGGCAAAACCTTCGAAAATGAAGTTGTCGGTGGCCAGCCCGGAAGCACACAGCGCAGTAACAGCGGCGGAAGGGCCGGGTATGGGGACAACCCTGACATTGTTCCTGACCGCTTCCACAACCAGCCGATATCCGGGGTCCGAGACAGAGGGCGTCCCGGCACTGGATACCAGGGCAATGGATTCTCCCTGTTTCAGCCTTTTGATAAGGGTTACAGCACGTTCCTGTTCGTTGTGCTCATGACAGGAAATAAGGTTGCCGCGGATACCGTGGTAATTCAAAAACCTGGCCGTATGCCGAGTGTCTTCTGCAGCGATAATGTCCACCAGACCAAGCGTTTTAAGAGCCCTCAGTGTGATATCGTCCCGATTTCCAATGGGGGTGGCCACGATGTAAAGCACGCCCGTTGTTTCCCCGGGCATTGAATCATGGGTAGGCAAGTTCAAAGGCATTTTTTATTATTTCCACTTCCGGTCCGGCTGTCTTGAATCTTATGGATACCACATCAAAACGAGCACTGGCGGTATTCTGCCTGGTCGTTTTAAGATAGCAGAGCGCCGCCATGGAGAGCTTTCTTTTCTTTTTAGCAGTTATCGCCCATTTGGGACTGCCATACCTGCCGGATCTTCTCGCCTTAACCTCGACAAAAGCAATGGTCCTCCTGTCTCTGGCGATAATATCGATTTCTCCCAACCGGGTTCTGTAGTTTACCTCCAAAATTTTATAACCCTCTTTTTTAAGCCGATTGACGGCCAGGGCCTCACTATCTTTACCAAATTGTTGTTGACTGTTCAGCATATCAAATTCGATTTTTTATCACTTTTTGCAATGACAATTTTCCCCAAAGCCGGCAAAGATAAATAAGGCGTCCTTCATCAGTATTAAAAAAATAGTTTATCCTTTGTTGATCTTGTGTTTTGGCAGGAAAATTTGAAACTTAAACTTTGAAATTGGGAAAAACAGAAGGCTTCAGATGCGTTATCTAATGTCAAATTTCCAAAAAAAAATACCGGATAAAAGGAAAGCTCGATAGGATAACAGCCGAAAAAAATATCCGACCGATTTTCCTGGTCGGCAAAGTCACCGGCTGAAATTTTTGACAGGCCCTGAAAAAATTACATGTTAAAAAATCTTTTTCAGGATATTTGATAAAATCGTCTCAAGAACACGGACCGGCACAGACAAAATCGTGGCAATCCGTGTCCTGATCAAATCATCAACTAAAGCGGCTTTCCTTGATCCTGGCGGCCTTACCCCGCAATTTGCGCAGATAATAAATTTTGGCGCGCCGTACCCGGCCCCGGGTAACTACTTCAACTTTATCGACAATGGGTGAGTGCAGTGGAAAGATACGCTCAACTCCGACGCCATAAGAAACCTTGCGCACGGTAAAGGTTGCATTTGCCGAACCGGCCTTTTTTTTGCTGATCACGACGCCCTGAAAAACCTGAATTCTTTCCTTTTCACCTTCTCTGATCTTTACATGTACTTTGACGGTATCACCCGAAATAAAACCAGGCATGTCCAGACGCATGGCCTCTTTTTTCAATTGCTCTATTACTTTTACTTGCATGATTTCCCCCTAAAAAATTTTAAAATCGATTTTTGTCCAATTCCTGACCCAATTCAAGCTGCAGGACAAAATCGATTTTTTAATTCAAATTATGGTTACCCATCAATCGATCCAGTATTATTGCGGCGGCACACCGCACGGACAGATGGTTGTAGCCGGTATTCCCCTTTATCGGTTCCAGAATATAGTCTGCCTTTGCAATAAACGGCTGTGAAAGTCCCCAGGCCGTTCCAAAAACCAGCAGATGCGGTTTCCCGCTCTGCAAAAGTTCCCTAAACCCTTCATAGCTCACGCTCTGCCGGGTATCCGTGTCACGCGCACAGGTAACAGTGACTTTCGGAGAACCCGCACCAGAGGCAACAATATGTTCGACAACCTGGCCCATTGATTCTTTGATATGAATCATCTCAAGGGCCTTGCGCCGTTCCGGATTATATGTTGATCCAAACCCTTCGGTCCAGTGACTGACAATTTTTTCCACCAGATGCTTCTGATCCGCCAGCGGCGTAACGACGTAAAAGGCCTGTGCACCAAAGGTCCGGACTGCTCTTGCAATATCATGCAGATCAAGGTTGGTCACGGCAGAAGTAATAATCGCCCCGTTTTTATTCAACACCGGATAATGCGTCAGTGCCACATACAGATTGGGCCTGAATAATTTTTTCAATCTCAAGACACCATTTTTTCAAAATTTCGATCTCACTGCTGCTTAAGGATTTTGCTTTCAGCAGATCCGGCCGTTTTAAAAAAGTTCGAATCAGCGATGTTTCCATGCGCCAGGTTTCAATCGCTGCATGATTTCCGGACACAAGCACATCGGGGACTTCCCGGCCCTCAAACAGGCGCGGTCGCGTAAAATGAGCATGCTCCAACAGGTCTTGAGAAAAAGAATCCTTTTCGGCTGAATCAATTCCCCCCAAAGTGCCCGGAATCAGACGTGTTACGGCATCAATAAGAACCATGGCGCCCAGTTCGCCGCCGGTGAGAACATAATCTCCAATGGATATTTCATCATCGATAAAATCATGTCCGATACGTTCATCCACCCCTTCATACCGGCCGCATACCAGAATAAGTCCCTTAAGTTCTGCGAACTCACGGGCAATCTCCTGGTTGAAAACGCGCCCCTGAGGTGTCAGAAGAATCGTTTTGGCCTGCGGCAGTCTCTTTCCGGCTGCCCTGATCGCCCCGGCCAACGGTTCCGGTTTCATCACCATACCGCACCCCCCGCCATAGGGCCGATCATCCGTAACCTTGTGCCGTCCTTTGGCAAAATCCCTTATGTTGGTGGCCCGGCCTGTAATCTGGCCCCCTTCCAGGGCCCTTCTGATAATCCCGTGTTGCCAGAATCCATCAAACATTTCAGGGAAAATCGTCAAAACATCAAAATTCATTTATGGTTAACCATCTACCTCGCGTTCCTAAACAGACCGATAATAATTAATGCTTGAACCTAAGATGAGCGATTAGCTCTTAGCGGTTAGCTCCTATATTTTAGGAGTTTACCAGTAATGCGATTTTCATCCATAGGGTGAAATGACGACCTTTGACAATGTGTTGAAATTATTGTATTAATTGCTAAAGGCTAACTGCTGATCGCTCAATTTAAAATTGTGTCCGAGCGGATTTTTCGTTCTGACACGAATTACGCTACAACCCTTCAGGCAAATCCACCTGCATGGTTTTGCTTTCAAGATCGACGGCTTTAACAACCTTTTCCAGCGCCGGGATCAACGTTTCTCTGTTTCCTTTCCGAACTACATACACATCATTGCTGCCTGTTTCGATAATCGATTCGATATTGCCCAAAGAGGTCCCGTCGATCAAAAAAACACGCAATCCAATAAGGTCGGACCAGTAATAGACCCCTTCTTCAAGTTGGGGCAAGGCTGTTTTATCGAGCAAAATCCGGGCCCCTTTGAAATCTTGAGCCCGGTCAAGATCTGAAATCCCCTCCAGTGACAAAAGCAGAAACCGTTTGTGAGGTCGTATCCATCTGATTTGCCATAATTTTACGGATCCATCAGCATTTTGGATAACAATCGGGCTGCCGGGGCTGAAAAGCGGCCAGGATTCGGAATCGGAATAAACCTTCAGTGTGCCTTGTACACCATGCGTACCCACCACCATGCCTATGGGAAGAAAGCCATCTTTTTCCATAAAACAATGCCGGTTACTCAATTATTTCCAGGACTGTCCGTTTTTTGATTTTGGCTGAGGCCGCGCTCAAGATAGTTCGCATGGCCCGGGCCGTACGCCCCTGTTTTCCGATAACCTTCCCCAGATCTTCCTTGGCAACACTCAGTTCCAGCACTGAAGTCTGGTTTCCTTGAACCTCCGTCACCTCTACCACTTCCGGATTATCAACTAATGCTTTGGCAATGTAAGTAATCAGATCTTTCATAGCTTCATCTCCTTTACAGGTTGTTGAGATTTAGAGCTCAAGATAATCATTTGATCAGCATTCCAAATCAAAAAAATTCCGATCTGTGGTTGTGCAAGGCAATTTAATGATTGCGTAAAAACATAATTTTCCGTTCCGACGTCAACTTCTAAAACGAGCATCAGGCCGGATTTGCGAAAACACCCTCTTTTTTAAAAATATTATTTACGGTGTCCGTAGGAATCGCTCCCTGGTCAATCCAGTGACGCACCCGTTCGGGTTTCAGCGTAATTTCCGCGGGATCCGGCAAGGGGTTATATGTACCGACAATTTCAAGAAATTTGCCGTCCCTCGGGCTTTCGCCGTCCGCCACAACAATTCGATAAAATGGTCGTTTTTTGGCACCATGCCTGGCTAATCTAATTTTTACTCCCATAAAATTTCTCCTTCAAAACGGCAGCATGCTCCGGCCCAGCCCGCGCTTACCACCTTTGTTAATTTGTTTCATCATTTTAAGAACTTGGGTATAATTTTTCAGCAATCGATTCACATCCTGAATACTCGTTCCGCTGCCTTTGGCAATCCGTTTACGGCGACTGCCGTTGATAATACTGTATTTTTGTCTTTCCTTTTTGGTCATGGAATTGATCACCGCCTCGATTTTTATCAATTCCCGATCATCCACCTGAAGATTTTTCAACTGTTTGTTTTTGCCCATACCCGGTATCATGCCCATCAGGTCGGACAAAGATCCCATTTTCCGAATTTGAACCATCTGATCTCGAAAATCTTCCAGGGTAAACTGATTCTTCCTCAGCTTTTTCTCAAGCTCTTCCGCCTTTTTATGATCCATCATATCCTGGGCTTTTTCAATCATGGTCAAGACATCACCCATGCCCAGGATTCTTGACGCCATCCGCTCAGGATGAAATGGCTCAAGCGCACTCAGATTTTCACCAACCCCGATAAACTTTATGGGTTTATCCGTGATGGATTTGATGGAAAGGGCCGCCCCGCCACGGGCATCGCCATCCATTTTGGTTAAAACAACGCCACCGATATCAAGGGTGTCGTTAAATGATTTAGCGATATTGACAGCGTCCTGACCGGTCATGGCATCCGCTACAAGCAGAATATCCGACGGTTTAACCCGGTCTTTTATACGGCCAAGCTCCGCCATTAACTCTTCATCCACATGAAGCCGCCCGGCCGTATCCAGCAACAATGTATCACAACCCTGCATCTGAGCCGCGATTCTGGCCTGCTGGCAGATATCAACCGGATCCATGTCCGTACTGGACTCAAACACAGGAACATCCAACTGTTGGCCCAGTTTCTTTAACTGGTCAATAGCCGCCGGCCGATATACATCCGCCGGTACCAGGTATGGCTTTTTGCCATTTTTCCTTAGAAAAACAGACAGTTTCCCGGCAGTAGTCGTCTTGCCCGAGCCCTGAAGGCCCACCAGCATAACAGACACCGGATGAGACCCCGTAAGACAAATATCCTCATGATGTCCGCCCATCAATTCAGTGAGCTCATCGTTGACAATTTTGATGACCTGCTGACCGGGAGTCAGGCTGGCAAGCACCTCCTGCCCCATAGCACGCTTCCGGATATCCGCAACCAGATTTTTAACGACCTTATAGTGGACATCGGCTTCCAGCAGGGCCATGCGCACAGCACGCAATCCCTCGGTAATATTTTTTTCGCTCAGCTTGCCGTGCCCTTTTAATTTCCTGAATACGGCATCCAGCTTTTCACTTAGGTTATCAAACATAAAATTTATAGCCAACTATGCGAGTTAAACCTTGAAATTATAATTTAGATGATGTTATGTCAAGCAAAATAATCGGTTAAAAAACACATTTTTTATATAAAAAAATATGCATTCACCAATAATTACAAAAGATATCAAAGAATTTACAAAAGGTCAACTTGTCGACTGGCTAACCGATCATTCCATCCGCTCTTTTCGGGCCGGTCAAATTTTAAGATGGATTTATGCCCGCCAGGCCGATACTTTTGATACCATGACGGATCTTAAACAAGATATCCGTGAACTCCTGACCCGGCATTTCACAATTGACCGCCTGGCCATTCAATGCGTGGAAACATCCCGGGACGGCTCCAAAAAGTATCTTTTCAGGCTCAAGGACGGGCATCATATCGAAACGGTATTGATTCCGGAGAAGGGACATGCCACGCTGTGCATATCCAGTCAGGTCGGCTGTGCCCAGGGATGCACGTTCTGCCTGACCGCCAGTATCGGTTTTACCCGCAATCTCACTGCCGACGAAATCGTTTCCCAGGTGCGTGATGTAAAAAACACCATGGACAACCCTGAACACCTGACCAACATCGTTGTCATGGGCATGGGAGAACCGCTGGCCAACTATGACAATCTGATCCGGGCCATGAACATTATCCTTGACGGAGAGTTCGGCTTGAAGTTTGCAAAACGCCGGGTAACCGTTTCCAGTGCCGGTGTCGTTCCCCGGTTGGCCGATCTTGGACGCGACATTACCGTTAACCTTGCAATATCATTGAATGCAACCGATAACAAAACACGCGACGACCTGATGCCGATTAATCGAAAGTATCCCCTTGAAATCCTGCTGGAAGCCTGCCGAAAATACAATTTGCAGCCGAACCGCCGTATTACCTTTGAATATATACTGATGAAAGGCATTAACGATTCCGAAACCGACGCCCGGCGCCTGGCCGCACTACTGCGCCCCATTAAAGCAAAAATTAACCTGATACCGTTTAATGAACATCGGGGCAGTGATTTTAAATGCCCGTCGGAATCCGTCATCAGCCGTTTTCAGCAAATCCTGATCGATAGAAACTATACTGTTATGATTCGCCGCAGCAAAGGGCAGGATATATCCGCAGCCTGCGGTCAACTGGCGGCTAAACGCGACCTGAGGGCCGTCAAATCATCAAATGCCTGATATCCGAAGGGGCCAGCCCGATGACGGTGATTCTGCTTTTGCCCCGGGGTGTCTCAATCAGGACATTGACCTGGGTCAAAGCCGGCGCCTTGCTGTACCCCGCGCAAATTGCACCGGCCAGGGTGATGATATTGCGGCCCTGGGCGTGCGGCATCAGCACCGTGGGCCCGGGGAATTTTTCCACCTTGATAATCGTATCTTCTCCAGGGTCATGGCAGGTCAAAATATTTTCGTTATCCTGCTTTGTCCGGCCGACAACAATTTTGGTGGATTCGCTCAATCGAAAATGGCGCCCGTACTTGAGCAGTTCAAGCTCCCTTTCCATGCAGGTTGCCTGGTGAGCAAAAAGATCTTTCAGCCGGGTCGAGTACCCCTTGTCTGTGAGCAGGCAGCCACCCCCCGGTGCCGGATAGTTTTTCAAACCGAAATCCCGGGCCAGTTGAATCTGCCGCTTGCGTGACCTGCCCGTGATATCCAGCAATTGCTCGCGGTCTATCAAACCCTGTTTTTCAGGGATCGTCGGATCGAGTCTCCTGGCACTCAAAGGGCGCACTATATAGCCGTCAAACAGGGAATTTTTTTCCACATAGCGCAGGGAGGGCCGTGTCTGGGACATGGGGCGCTGTCCCAGCACTTCACCACTGAAAAGAAAATCAAAGCCTGTGGTCTGCATCATCTCTCCGGCCAGCCTGAACATCAGTGCATGACAGTCAAGGCACGGATTCATGTGCTGCCCGTAACCACAGCGCGGGTTTCTCAGCATGGGCAGATAGGTTTCGGTTATGGATTGGACCGTCAGCGGAATTCCGGTCATCTCGGATGCCTTACGGGATTTGTCAGCGGAAAAAAACGGAGTTTCAAAAGTAACCCATTCCACCTCGATTCCCTGCTGTTTCAACACCAGGGCGGCCAGAATACTGTCCAGCCCGCCGGAGCAAAGGCCGAGCCCACGAATTTTTTCTGTATTTGAGTCCGTCATTTTTTTATAATCAATTAATCATTTCTATTGCATACTATTTTTAATACAGCGCCCGCTTGGAGGAAATTCAGTGCAACCAGGGAAAGGAATCGATTTGGCTTTGCAAAAACGGACCAATCAAATTCGCAAAATATTAAAAACCGCCTATCCGAAAGTCAGAACCCGGCTCCATCATAAAAACCCGTTTGAATTGTTGATTGCCACAATTTTGTCGGCCCAGTGTACGGACCGGCAGGTCAACAAGGTAACAGGAGACCTGTTCCCCGTATTTCCCACCCCTGAAAAACTAGCAGGCGCTTCCCTGGAGCATATTGAAAGAATAATCCATTCCACCGGGTTTTATCATAACAAGGCCAGACACATCAAAAACTGTGCCAAAGCATTGGTTGAACACCATCGCGGCACTGTTCCATGCACGTTGCCGGAACTGATCAGCCTGCCCGGTGTCGGGCGTAAAACAGCCAATGTGGTATTGGGCTGCGCCTTTGAGATCCCGGGCATTGTGGTGGACACCCATGTGGCCCGGATCTCCCGCCGGCTGGGCCTGACACAAAGCCGGAACCCGGGGAAAATAGAGTTTGATCTCATGAAAATCGTTCCTGAAAAAACATGGAACGTTTTTGGTTTGCACCTGATTTATTTCGGCAGGGACATCTGCAAAGCCAGAAAACCGAATTGTCCGAACTGCCCGCTGGCGATATTATGCGCCTGTCCGGAAAAGGTCGCCTAATGCTGTTATTTATAACAAATTTATACTTCCTCGAACCGAGGAAACTTTTTTAAGCCCCTCACCCCATCGAAGGGGAGCAGGGCGGAGGTTTGAACCCGCCCGAACCGCTTGGGATTCCATGGGCCCGAAAATTTCCCGCGGACATCAGTTTTTCCACATTGGCAGACCGGCACCCGGGACATTCCGGAGCGTTTTTATCCATGGGTAAAAACAGCTCTTCAAATTCCCGGCCGCAATCCTTGCAAACAAATTCAAATATCGGCATTGTCCTCTCCCTTGCATGAATACAAAAGCCGCCCTGTAAGGCAGCTTCAATCTGCATTGTTGTCAATCATCGTTTATATAACACAATTTAAATACGCGATAACTTTAGTCAAGTTCCTCAAGCGATTCTTTTTTATCATGGTGAAATACAGCAGACTGTGTCTATACATTCGGAATTTTCACGGTTTCGCCGGTCTTTACGCCTAAAAAAGGCTCGGATGACTCCGAGCCTTTCAAGGTATTGTGCAATAAGAAGCGCAGGTTCAGCAGGTGCTTTTTTTATTTTGCCCCGATATTCCCGACAGACGAAAAACGACGTTCAATCACGCACCAATGTCAAACGGCGATACCGTAGGCTTCCCGGATGAACGTCATATTCTCTACGGCATTGTCATATTTTTCCTTGCCGTATTTATAGTAGTCAAAGGTAATTTTGGAGATGTTCAACTGGATCAGGCTCCATAAAAACCAGTAAATATCAGGAAACGGCTTAAAAAGATCGATCCAAAAGAGGGTCCTATCAAAATCGTCTCCATTACAATATGCCTTCACGATCTGTTCTTCCACCTCCCGGAGAACCAGAATTTCCTGAAACATATCCGCAATATCATAGTATTTTGGCGCCATACCGCCATATTCCCAATCAATGATGTACATCGATTCATCGTATTTATGTGCCGCGTCATCATTGATAAGGAGGAAATTGTCCGCCAGCAGATCATTGTGGCATGCGGTATATTCGGATTCGGGTATATTTATGATACTTGACAATTTGATGAGCCGGTCTATGGTGCCGGCAATATCAAATTCCGGATATTCCGCATTGAGCTTTTTGAGGATGGATGACATTTTCATCACTTCCAGCTGGGGATTAAAAATCCGTTTTAATTTTACACCGCTTGTATGAATTTTGCGAATCGGCCTGATGATTTTTTCATGGAGCGATTGATCTGTAAAGTGATCATTGGTTAAAACAATGACGTCATCGATGAATTCAACAATGGTAACGCCCTGATCAGGCATGAATTTGATCAACTTCGAAGATACACCGATTTCGGACATCTTTTGGAGAGTGTATGCTTCGTGTTCACGGTTGATAAAAAGATCGGTTTTGTCTCCGTAGATTCGAACCGTATAATCCCCCTTCTCAGATCGTATCCGGTAAAGTTTGTTAGTGATGCCGCCACTCAGCTGAGAGATGTTAATATCGAGCCCTTTCCATTCGGGCAACAGCTCATAACAGATCTCCCGGGTGAATTCTCTTTCCAAAAGGCTTTTGGCTGTAGTCATGTTGGGTTCCTTTTCCGGGTTTGAAATGGTTCACACCGTCACTTGCCGACAAGGCAGCCGGCTGAACGTTGGTTGTTGCGGCGATGCCGCGGGTCTTATCAGATGATATGTACCATTATTTAGTGGAGCAGATGCAATATACCGGGGGGTATGCACTGAGTCAATCTCTTTTTAAAACTGGGAGGGGTTGCACTGTGCTGATTTTACGCGGGCATGAAAGCAAGCCTGGCGGGGCTTCGGATAAATTTATCCGTATGCCGGATATCCGGTCTTTACAAAAAAACTTGACAGAACCATATTTTATGATGTAGTAAAATAAAAACGGGTAATAATAATATTTACTGAAGTTTCCTATAAAAATATCACGCCGCGATGCGCAGTAGCACGGCTAC
>CAYQNS010000073.1:0-17667 GCA_964418755.1 uncultured Desulfobacteraceae bacterium | reverse complement strand
CTTTCACACATGCCGCCGGCCACGGGCAACGCCCTGGGCATTGACCGACTGGTCATGCTGCTGACCGACACGCCTGATATTGCCGACGTGGTGGCCTTTACCCCCGAAGCGCTTTAGGGCTGCCCCGGGTCAAAGCGGCAAACAGCATCACACCGGCAGCCATAATCAGTGATCCGCCTGCAAATGCCTGCCTGAGCTGAAACATATCCATCATAAAACCGCCGATAAGCGCTCCCAAAAGCATGCCGAAGCTGTGGGCAACGGTCAAAAGCGCCATGACCGAGCCCATGGCTTTTACACGCCGGCCCTTGATCACCGCCAAGGCCGTTAAAGGCGGCATGGAGATGCCGCCGCCAATACCGAATATGACATTGGCCGCAAAAAGATCCCAAAAGCCATTGGCCCGGTAAAAAGATAACACCGCCAATCCGCATAGTATTCCGCCCAGAATAATCATCCATCTTTTATTGATCCTGTCCGCCACATACCCCATGGGGGTCGTCAGCAGCCCACTGATAAAGACACCCAGCATGATCAAAATTCCAATGTCGGTACTTGACAGAAAAAATTCAGCATCCGCAAAAACAGGCATAAATCCCCATATTATGCCGATACACAGGGTATAAACAAATCTGAAGGAAAAAAGAGCCGCGATTTCGCGATCTTTCATCAGAAATTTCCAGGGTACGGGCGGCCTCTTGTGCTCCAAAGTCCGCTCGGCACCGACCGGCGGCAGCATACAAAGGCTGAGAAAGAAACCCCCCAGAGCCAGGATGCCCATACATGTGAAGGAAGTGTTCAGATTAAAATTGTCGTTGATTACGCCGCCGATCAATGGACCGGCACTCAACCCCATAAACAACGACATATTAAACAGTCCCATGGTGAGGCCCTCTTTGCCCGGCGGGGTAATATCACCCACATAGGCCTGAACGACCGGCATAATCATGGCCGAAGCAATACCCTGAAAAAATCTTATGATAATGAGATGTTCAACACTGCAGGAAAAAATAAAGGCGACCGAAACCAGGGTATAGGCCAGCAACCCTGCAACAATCAGGGGTTTACGGCCATGAATGTCCGATCTCCGGCCGAAATAGGGCAGCAGAAAAGTACGTGAAAGGGAAAAGGCCCCGAATATCAGTCCGATATAAAACCCGCTTGCACCCAGATCATGAGCATACACCGGCAGCAGCGGCACAACTATTCCCACACCGGTAATAGCTGCAAATATGGAAAAAAACAGCACTCCGAAAACTTTTTTATCCATTACCCGCACTTTTATATCCTCAATGGAAAAACTGATTCTGCAGACCGGCAGTGAAACTGGAAAAAGCGGGAAGATGTTGAGGCACTATCTAATTTCAATTTTCTAATTTCCAGTTTCGACATCCTGAATCAGGCAAAACAGATGCCTTTTTTAAAAAAAGGGGAACTGACAAATAAAGGACGGCCCATCGTTTTATCAAAAAAAATCCCCCTGATACAGCCAGGGGGAAAACATTCTGCTTCCTGGGGAAAAATATTTTTTACGAGTCCATCAAAACTAAATGCCCTGACGAAATTTTTCCAGGACCGATTCCACCAGATCCCGGATCTCTTCAAGCCTTTCCGGGGACATTGCCTCAAATCGAAGTACCAGGGCCGGCTGGGTATTGGAAGCCCTGACCAGCCCCCAGCCGTCATCAAACAAAACGCGCACACCGTCGATATCAATGACATTGTTGTGCTCGCGGAAATATTCAGTTGTTTTTTTAACCAGATCGAATTTTTTATCATCCGGGCAGTGCACCCGTATTTCCGGAGTGGTGAATGTTTCGGGCAAATCCGTCAGAAGTTCGGACAAAGGTTTATCGCCGGCAGCTAAGATCTCAAGCAATCTGCAGGATGCATAGGCAGCATCATCATAACCAAAATAACGATCGGCAAAAAACATGTGCCCACTCATTTCACCGGCCAGTTCCGCCTTTTCGATCTTCATCTTTTCCTTAATCAACGCATGGCCGGTTTTCCACATAATGGCCCGGCCTCCATGCTTTTCAATATCATCATAGAGGGTTTTGGAGCATTTGACTTCCGATATGAACGTGGCGCCGGGTTTCCGGGTAAGGATCTCCCGGGCAAAGAGAACCATGAGTCGATCCCCGTATATGAGATGGCCCTTTTCATCTACAATCCCGATCCGGTCGCCGTCACCGTCATAGCCGATACCCAGATCCAGTTTTTCTTTTTTGACCAGGGCGATCAAATCCTGCATATTTTCCAAAACCGTCGGGTCGGCCTCATGGTTGGGAAAGCTGCCGTCCATTTCACAATAGATATCATACACCCGGCAGTTTAATTTTTTTATAATCGGTACGGCAACGACACCGGCGGTACCGTTGCCCGCATCCACGCCTACCCGAAGCGGCCTTGCAAGATTGATATTCTGCTCAATATAAGCCTTATAGGGCGTCATGATATCGGCCCTGTCCAGAGTCCCCTGCCCCTGAACAAATGCACCGTCTTTAATGATTGTAAGAATCTTCCGGATATCACGGCCATGAATGGAATCGCTGCCCTTGCATAGCTTGAATCCATTGTACTGTGCCGGATTGTGGCTGGCCGTGACCATGACACCGCCCTCCCGGGCCAGGTGCTGGATCGAAAAATAAAGCACAGGTGTGGGGCACACGCCGATATCGGTTACCCGGCAACCGGTGGCCAGCAGGCCCTGAATCAATTTTTCAGAGTAAAGATCAGATGTCAACCGGCAGTCGCGGCCCACGGTCAGTTTTACGCAATCATTTTGTCTCAAAAAAGTCCCTATGCCCCTGCCGATCAGAACGACATCCTCTTCGCTCATATCTTCACCGGCAATCCCTCTGATATCATACTCCCTGAACATTTCCGGATTCATTTAACCATCTCCCTGTAATAGGTGTCTGAACATTCAACACCCTGCGATTAAAATAATAACGCCAACCAGCCAGCAGTACGGCGAAAAAATATAAAGCCGCCCTTTGCTGACGATATATACCAGCATTTTCAGAGAGGCATACCCAACGATACAGGCACTTACCGTACCGGCGAGTGTTGCTTTGAGCGATATGGCCGTTTCCAGCGGCAAATCCATCAGGCTCAATATTTCAGCGCCCACAATGGCGGGTATGGACAACAAAAAAGAATAGCGGGCCGCTGTTTCCCGATTGATTCCAAGAAAAAGCGCCGCCGTAATGGTGGAACCGGACCGGGAAATTCCCGGCAAAATCGCCAGTCCCTGGATTATGCCTATCACTACCGCATTTTTTATTGCAAAACGTTCGAGTCCGCCGCCGGTTTTTCCGATCCATCGGGTACTCCATAAAAATCCCCCGGTTAAAATGAGCATAATTCCCACAAGAAAAAGAGAAGAAAAAATCTGCTCGGACCGCTGCTTGAACATAAGCCCGATAATTGCGGTGGGAACGCATCCGACGACAATTAGAACCGCCATTTTGACATCCATGTCCGAATAGAGCTGCCCCAGGGTTGTCTTGCCTTTGATCAGCAGGGCAAATCCGCGCCAAAGGGCCGCAATGATTGAACCGACCTCTTTTCTGAAAAAAAATACAACCGCGGTCAGGGTTCCCACATGCAGACTGATATCAAAAAAAAGGGCCGGTTCCTCTAATCCGAACAGATGCTGCAAAAGCACCAGATGGCCGGAGCTGCTCACCGGAAGAAATTCCGTAACCCCCTGAATAATTCCCAAGAACAAAGCCTGAAGGGTGGTCATGTAATTATCCCTTAATCACCGCCATGGGTTTGAGTTTTGCCACTTTTTTGGATATACCGGCGCCATGCACCGCAGCCGCCACCTTGGAGATATCTTTATAGGCGTCAGGCATCTCTTCGGCCAGAATGGATCTCCCGCTCCAGCGGACCAGAATCCCTTTCTCTTCCAGTTCCCGATGGATAGACCGGCCACGGCTTTGCCTTTTGGCTGCCTTTCGGCTTAATACCCGGCCGGCGCCATGGCAGGTTGAACCGAATGTCTCGCTCATGGCTTTTGAAGTCCCCGTCAGTACATAAGATGCCGTCCCCATATCACCGGGAATAATAACCGGCTGCCCCACACTGCGATAGTCCTCACAAATGGCCGGATGTCCCGGAGCAAATGAACGGGTAGCCCCTTTACGATGAACACAGACCAGATGTTTTTGATTGTCTATCATATGTTCTTCTTTTTTGGCAATATTGTGGCACACATCATACACCAGGTTCAACCCCAGATCCGCAGGGCCGATCCCGAAGATACGCAAAAAAACTTCATATGCCCTGTACATCAGGACCTGACGGTTGGCCCAGGCATAGTTGGCGGCACAGGACATGGCCCTGTAATACCTCTGGCCTTCTTCAGATTGAATCCAGGCGCACGCCAACTGCCGATCCGGCAGTTTAAGCCCCATGTGCCCCGCATGCCGGGCCATAAAGGCCAATGAATCATCACACACCTGATAGCCAAATCCCCGGGACCCAGAATGCAGCATCAGGGTCACCTGACCTTCATACAGGCCCAGCTTTTCGGCAACAGACGTATCATAAATTTCTGACACCCTGCCGACTTCGAGAAAATGGTTGCCCGAGCCCAGTGTGCCAAGCTGCCGGCGTCCCCTTTCCAGTGCCCGCTCGCTGACCGTATCCGGATCAGCTTCCGTCATGCAGCCCTCATCTTCCGTATGCCTGACATCGGAATCAGTGCCCATACCTTGGTTCACGGCCCAGCGGCTACCCTGCTGCAATACTTTTTTTTCCTCTTTAACAGTCAGCCTGATTGAACCGGTAGACCCCACTCCTGAAGGAATATTCCGATACAGTTCATTGGCAAGGGCCTCCAGTTTCGGACGTACATCCGCCTCTGTCAATGCAGTGGATGCCAGCCGCACACCACAATTGATATCATATCCCACGCCCCCGGGTGAAATAATACCCGACTGCCAATCAAATGCCGCCACCCCGCCGATGGGAAATCCATACCCCCAATGCATGTCCGGCATCGCCATTGCAGCCCTTAAAATCCCAGGCAGACAGGCGACATTGGCCACCTGCGAAAGGGCCTCTTCCTGCCTGGCCGTCTCGATCAGCGCGGGGCTGGTATAAATCCTTCCCGGCACGTTCATATCACCGGTCCGGGGAATCTCCCAGCAATAGTCGTTAATTTTTATCAATTCCACGTTCATGGCATGCCTCTATACTTCAAAAACAATCTCACCGGTCCGGCCCGTACTGTAGCCGCCCAGGGCTTCCACTCTGCGCTTGAAACGACCGTTATTGATGGTGTCCAGCAACACCTGGATATTTCGGGTCTGAAAATAAATTTCCGGAATCACCAGATCGTACTGTTCGGTGACCACCGGAATAAAATCCAGTTTAAGGGCCTTTGCCGCCGCATAAATACCAAGTCCCAAATCCACCATGCCGCTGAGCACGGCCACAGCCACCGACATATGGGTAAATTCATCATTTTCATATCCCGCAATGCCACCAGGGTCAATACCCAGCCGATCAAGCTGATAATCCAACAGGACCCGGGTACCCGAACCGGCCTGGCGATTGACAAAGACAATGTCTCCGCGGCTCAAATCCTCGATTCCCTTGATGTTTTTAGGATTACCCGGCGCCACGATGAGTCCCTGGTCCCGCTCCACCAGATTAACCAGCTTAACCTTGATGTCCGGCAGGTATTGCTTGATATACGATACATTATAGGTGCCGTCCGTGGCGTCCAGAAGATGGGAGCCGGCCAGATGGCACACTCCCTTTTTGATGGCCATCAGACCACCCATACTGCCCACATGGCTGGATGAGAGCGTGATGCGGCCGTGTCCCCCCGCCTTTATCTCGTCGGCAATCACATCCAGCGTATTATCATGACTGCCCACGACTACGATCGTGTTTTTGATGACCGGCAAGGGACACAACAACTCGGCTTTTACCGGCTCACTCTCTTTCAGGCCTTCTATACTATTGGGCACCCGGATGATGCCGTGGGCTTCGGTAATGGTGGTAATACACCCGGCTCCACGCGGCAGGGGCGTTGCCACGACCCTGTCGCCTACTGTGCCCAGTTTTACCCGCAAAAATTCTTCCACACCAAGTTTCGAGGCAATTTTCCGAGCCGGCTCAACAATAATCTCGGTCCTTTCCGCCGGCGGCTGCCCCAGCATATTGTTGATCAGAGGGCCGGCAAACTGCTCAAAGGCCACGATTGTTGAAACCGGATATCCGGGCATGCCGAAAACAGGCCGGTCGTTGATTTTTCCGATAATCACCGGCTTGCCCGGCATGATGGTCACGCCGTGAACCAGAACCTCTCCCAGATCGTCGATCACCTGCCGGGTATAGTCGGCGGACCCTGCCGATGATCCTCCCACGGTCATGATCATCTGATACTCCCCTTCACACGCAGCCCGAAGGACCTGTTTTATCCTGTCGGGATCATCAGCCACTTTTGCATGCCGTACATACTCGGCCCCGCAGGCTTCAGCCAGTTTTCCCAAAACATAGGAATTTGACTCAAGCACCTGGCCCGGTGCAAGTTCCGGCACATCGGTATTTTCCCAGTCCACAAGTTCCGAACCGGTGGGGATGATGAGTATTTTCGGTTTTTTAATCACCGCCACCGTAAAAATTCCGCCGGAAAGCAGGGCACCTACACAATAGGGTGTAATTACATGATTCCGGGGAAAGAGCAGTTCTGTTGCAACGATATCTTCCCCCATCCTGCGCACATTCTGCCAGGGGAAAGACGGTGCTTCGATTTCCACCCGGCCGTCACCCACATCGTTCACATATTCGATCATGATCACGGTATCGGTATTTTCCGGAAGCACATGGCCGGTATTGATGGGAAAAGCGTCTTTGCCCATCACCAGTTCTTTGGGATTGCCCTGACTTGCGCCGAAGGTGACTTCCGCAGTCACCGCAATGCCGTCCATTGCCGCAGAATGGAATCCCGGTGAAGAGAATACTGCGTCCACGGGCCGGGCCAGAACCCTTCCCACTGCATCGAGTACGGCAACGGTTTCCACACCCGGGGCACCGAACAGATCAAAGGCCTTAAACATGATTTCGCGGGCCTCTTCCAGCGTTTTCATTTTCAGATAAATATTACGATGCATGATCGTTGTTCTCCTTATTATTGACTTTACCCGGAACAAAATTTGATAGCCGTTAACAGTTTTTCCAGTAATGTCGACTTGATCAGATTGAAAAAATCAGACAGGTGGGGATTACTATCGCTGCAGAAAGTACTCCAGCAACTGCGACATGGCCGATATCTCGTCCTTTTGCGCCAGTACTCTGCGAAGTTTAAGGACTTCCTGATACTCCTCGCTTTTCAGCAGACGCTCCTCTTTTCGCGTACCGGACTTTTGGATATGAATGGCCGGCCAGATTCTCTGCTCGGCACATTTACGGCTGAGCACCAGATCCATGTTGCCGGTGCCTTTGAATTCCTGAAAAATAATGTCGTCCATGCGACTGCCGGTATCCACAAGGATTGTAGCCATGATTGTCAGTGACCCGCCGTCTTCGATATTACGGGCCGTGCCGAAAATTTTGCGCGGTACGACCATGGCATTGGCGCCCAGACCACCGGTGAGGGTACGGCCGTAGCTTCGTGTTTCCGCATTAAACGCCCGCGCCATCCGGGTCAGTGAATCGATGAGCACCACGGTATCACGACCAACTTCGGCCCAGTGTACTGCCGCCTGCATGGCCAGACGGGCCATACGCATATGCTGGGCCACACTCTGGTCCGACGAAGAAAAAAGGATATGGGCGTTTTTGAGCCCGCGTTTAAAATCGGTTACCTCTTCGGGCCGCTCATCCACCAGGAGGACATACACATCCACCTCAGGATGGTTCAGGGCCAGGGCATTGGCAATATGCTTTAACAGGGTGGTTTTCCCAGCCTTGGGAGGTGAAATGATCAGGCCCCGCTGGCCCTTGCCCATGGGCACGATCAAGTCCAAGGTTCTGCCCGTAAGGTCATCCGAACCCATTGTCATTTTCAGCTTTTCAAAAGGATTGATGCTGGTCTGGCTCTGGAGCGGGATCAATGTTTCACCGGGTGTAAGCGGAACCTTGTTGACGGCCTTGATATCGGAAAGTTTCAAATTCAAGCTGCCCGATTTGCCTTTTACCCCGGTTCCCTCAATAAAAACGCCCTCCTGAAGACGATTTTTCCGTATCAGAAAGGCCGGAACAAAGGTGTCGGCGGGTCCCGGCAGAAAGTTGTTCTCAAGGGTTCGCAAAAAACCGAATCCCTGATCCAAAATTTCCAAATATCCTTTAACAGGTTCCAAGATTAACTCCTATGGTTATGGGGCGCATCCGTCCCCTCTTTTTATAAATAGTCTCCATTCAGAAATGATTTTTTCGGAGTCTCGCAGGCTCGCTTACCTGCCCAACCTCATCGTTATGCAAAAAAAATAATCCTCGGAATATCAAATATATGCCTCCGGTTATTTTTTTCGCATGCCTTGATCTTAAACAAAAATCCCTATTTCTGAATGGAGACTAAATTATTCCAGGCCGACTGCCCGGGATTTTGTTTTACCCTGAAGGGCTTTCAATATCAGATTGTTCAGGCAAGCGGTTGAAAAACATACTGAACGACGGATTCTTCACAGATTCTGCCACAGCAATGAACCGGTGTCAAAGAGAAACGACGCGGCACTTGTGTGTCCGCCTGATAAAAATCTGCATTCTAAGGTGGTAAAGCAAAGCTGAATGTGGTTAAATAATTAGGTATCCTTTATGATAAATTAAAAATAATTTACACTTTGTTGATTTTGCATTTTGGCAGTAAAATTTGAAACTTGAACTTTGGAAAAACGGAGAAAAATCCATGCTTGATATCATCAAACGATTTTTCGGCACAATCACCGCCGACAATCCCGCGGATGCAGATCCGAATACAGCCCACGACGTCCGCGTTGCCGCATGCGCGCTCTTTATGGAAATGGGGCGTATCGATGAAACCTTCACCGAAGCGGAGACGGAAGCCATTGTCTCGATCTTAAAGGAAAAGTATAGCCTGTCACAGGAACACGCCGACGCTCTTATGATCCGGGCGGATGAGGAGTTGGAAAAAAGTGTCGATCTGTGGCAGTTTGCCCGCCTGATTAACGAAAACTATTCTATTCAGGAAAAAATAGACGTCATCGAATTTTTGTGGCGGATCGTCTATGTTGACGGAAAAATGGACAAATATGAAAACTACCTGATGCACAAACTGTCAAAACTGCTGCGATTGTCCCATAACCAGCTTATCGAAGCCAAGCAAAAAGTGCTCCATTCGCATTGACGATATTGTTTATGGAATGTAACAACTACAGCAGCATCACCTCAACCAGCGAGTCCTTATCCAGACCCTCGGTATTCAATCCGACGGAAATGAGCCCATCGGCCTTGACCATGGTATGAATCAGACCGGATTTGCCCAGTATGGGCTCGGCCCACAACCCGTCTTTTCTTTTGATCAATTTCACCCGGACATAATCGGTACGGCCCTGGGCGGATGATAAATTGCGGCTCAAAAATGCCGGCACGGGCGGGTTTTGTCTGTCATTTTGCGATAGACCGCTGATCTTTTCCACGAAAGGTTTTACCACGGCGTGAAAAACAACCATGGCCGACACCACATGACCGGGCAGTCCCCAGACGGCTTTGTTTTGCGATGTGGCCAGGATGGTTGGTTTGCCGGGACTGATTGAAATCCCATGCACCAGTATTTCCGATTGTTTAAGCGCGGACAGCACTTCGATGGTAAAATCCCTGACCCCCACGGAACTTCCTCCGGAGATCAGCAGCATGTCGGTTTGCTGCAAAGCGCTTGAACAGGTGGCATAAAGGCTGTCATAGTCATCGCCGACAATGCCGAAAGGAAGCGGAACAGCACCGCATTCCCTTATCAACCCGGAAAGAGTATAGGTGTTAATATCACGGATGCGTCCCAAGCCGGGCGTTTCATGGATGGGCACGATTTCATCGCCCGTGGACAGAATACCAATCACTGGCTGCTTATAGACAGGGACCCGACTGATACCGAAAGCAGCCAGCAGACCTGCCTCCTGGGATCTTACGGCAACGCCCTTAGATATCATGACGCTGTCTTTCCGGATATCCTCGCCCCGAGCCACCACATGCTGCCCCGGAGCCACACTCTTGTAGACTTCCAGGGTGAGACCATCGATCATTTCCACATGCTCCACCATGACCACGCCGTCGGCGCCGTCGGGCAGCATTCCGCCGGTTGAAATCCCGGCCGCTTCACCGGGACCGATGGAAAATGCCGGTTTTTTTCCCATGGCCACGGCCCCTTTCACCGATAGATAGGCCGGGTTGGCCTCGGAGGCGCCAAAGGTAGAAGAAGCCCGCACTCCATAGCCGTCCATGGTGGAACGGGCAAACCCGGGAAGGTCAATATCGGCGATGATGTCCAATGCCAGTATCCTGCCAAAAGATTCGGGCAGGTCAATGGCCTCCGTCCCCACCCTTGGAAAGATAACCGCCTTCTCCAGCACTTGTTCCAGATTCATCACCTTAAAAAAATCTTTCATGGAGTAAATATCCTATCCCGGATAAACCGGCTCCCCGGGCGCTTGGATACTGCGACTCGGAGAAAATTTGAAAATTAAAAATTTTGTCATTGAACCGAATTGACACAGTTGGGCGGAACCTCTCCCCGCAATCCCGCCAGAAGATTTTCCACAGCCAGGCGGGCCATTTGGGTCCGCGTTTCAATGGTCGCACTTCCCATATGAGGTAAAAGCACGACATTGTCAAGGGCTGTGAGTCCCGGCGTCAGTTCCGGTTCATTTTCATAGACATCCATGCCCGCTCCCTGGATACGCTTGTTTTCCAGAGCTTTCAACAAAGCTTTTTCATCCACCACCGGTCCACGTGAGGTATTGACCAGATAGGCCGATGCTTTCATCAGGTTCAACTCTTTTTCTCCCACCAGATGCCGGGTATGGGCCGTAAGCGGTACGTGAAGGCTTATAAAATCCGATTCACTGAGCAACTTTTCCATGGGTGCATAGACCACGCCCAGATTTTTTTCCGCATCCGTGTCAAGCCTTTCCTGCTTGTAATAAAAAATTTGCATGCCAAATCCGGCAGCCCTCTTTGCTACGGCCTCACCGATTCGGCCCAGACCGATAATTCCCAATGTTTTACCGCTCACCTCCTGCCCCAAAAAGTAAAGCGGAGCCCAAGGGTCGAACCGGCCCGCCCGAACCTTTTTATCTCCTTCGACGATCCGCCTGGACACGGCCAGAATCAATGCAAATGTCAGGTCGGCGGTGGCATCGGTGAGAACATCCGGCGTATTGGTAACCGGAATGCTTTTGGCGGCAGCCGCCCGGATATCGATATTGTTGAATCCCACACCACAGTTGGCAATAATTTTCAACCGAGACGCGCGATCGATGAGTTCACAGTCAATCCGGTCGGTAATCATGCACAGCAGCCCCTGTTTATCGTTTACCTGAACCAAGATCTGTTCCCTGCTCATGGGCCGGTCCGTGGAATTGATTTCCACCGTATGCTCTTTTTCCAGCATTGCCAGTATATGTCCGGGGAGTCGTCCGGTTACAAGCACCCGCATTTTGCCCTCCTTATATATAAAATGGTTAAAATTCGGCTTTAAAATTCCCACACCAAGCCGAAACTATAGTTGCGGCAGACAAACAGTTGCATACCTGAAAAAAATGCAAATAAGAAAATAGCGCCTTACATCCTAAAAATGACTTGAAATTATAACAGAAAACCCTTAAAATGAAAATATATTCAAAAAGTATCATCGGTAGAACCCATTCAAACTTTTGGGATCTTTTCCGTCCCGTAAAGGAGGCAGCCATGATCACAGCTCAAGATATCATGTCAACCGATTTGATCGTTGCCGGCCCGGATATGGAAATCACCAAAGCCACCCAGCTTCTCCTTGACAATCGCATAAATGGATTGCCGGTTGTAAACGATTCCGGCCAACTGGTGGGCATTATCTGTCAAAGCGATCTTATCGTTCAACAAAAAAAACTTCCCATTCCTTCCATCTTTTCCTTTCTAGATGGTTTCATCCCCATTACCTCCATCAAACGAATTGAAAAAGAAGCCCAGAAAATTGCCGCCACGACGGTTTCCCACGCCATGACCGCAAATCCGGTAAGCATCAAACCGGATACAAGTATCGAAGCCGTGGCAGCACTCATGGTTGACAGCAATTTTCATACCCTCCCGGTAATAGATGACGGCCGGCTCGTGGGCATCATCGGCAAGGAAGATGTTCTTAAAACGCTGTTAGCGACTCCTCAAAACACCTGACGCGAGCAATGCCGCCCATGACCCGAAACCGGCCTTAACGGCTGATGCAAACTTAAAACCAGGGAACAAAAGGAGGATATCATGCGTATTAAAAAAATCGCCTGCTGCACTGATTTTTCTGAAAACGCGGAGCTTGCCTTTGAAGCGGCCGTGGAAATGGCTGAAAAATTTCATGCCGAACTTGACCTGCTTCATGTACTGCCGCCGGTAATCAATCCCATGATGTCGGACAGTGAATGGATCATACCCAACGAGTCACAAGACTCTCTGTTTACTCAGCTTGAAGAGCGGATGGAGCAAACCTACGGGAGCAGAATCGACAGAGACGTCAAACATAAACTGGTGGTGCTGAGCGGTCATGTTTCAACCGAAATCCTGCGGTATCTGGAAGAAAAACAGATAGACATGGTGGTACTGGGCTCCTACGGCCTCACAGGCATGGGCCTGGTATTGTTCGGCAGTGTTGCCAAAAGGATATCGCACAAAGCACCCTGTTCGGTGATGGTCATCCGTCAGTCAAAATAGAATCAATTAATAATCGTCTATTCCTTCAGCAGGGCCATTTTCAAGGTCGTATGCAGGCCGTCTGTCCACGGCCAGAATTTGGCAATTACGGTAAAATCATCGGTTTTCTTTTCAAACAGGGTCTGTTCGATTCTGATACCGCCGGTCTGCCGGGTTAAATTCAGGTCTTTTGCATCAGGAGACACGCCTGCATGTTTCCTGGCACGTCCCAGAATATCAGTCAGTATCCGATTCCATTCGGAACCGTCCCGGTCGTAAAAGACGATTTCACAGTAATCATTGGTCTGCACCCTGTTTTTATATATTTCCAGATGACTGACTTTTGAAAGCATTTCTTTTATCGGCATATGTCCTGAATTCCTCTTTTTAAAACATCCTAACCCGGCAAAGCCAGAACCAAATTGAATAGTGAATAGTGAAAACTTGTGGTATCGCTTCGCTCTATCTTTTTTATTAAAATCGATAGCATTCCGTCATTATTCACTTTTCAATTATGCCAGTCACCTCACGCTTTATCTTTTGACATAAAAAACACGAACTTCAGAATATTGTCACTAATATATCGTGCTTGTTTCCGGGTTACCGCTATTTCAATCACGCACTGAATACGTTTTCCCTCCATTTTTATTCCGGTCTATAGAATATTTTTTTAGAGCAAAGTTCCCATAGCTGATGCAGGTGGTGTTTTATACCGGTTTCCAAGATTTTATAAATGAAAATCTTGAAAATTTTTATCAGCAATGATATGCAGGGACAAATTTTGCCATTATTTCGTATTGATCCATAAACGGCTATATTTTTGGCTGTGCCATGTTCAGCGTTATGGCACACAGCAAAGAAGGTGCTGCCTTCGAAATGCATCATTTAAACGGAAAATGCGCCAAAGCGGAATTTATATTTTCATGTTCAGTCGGATAAAGCAAGCATATAGCGGACTTTACCTGTGTTGAAGATTGGCCCGATTCAATGACAATGCAATTTAAAATGGATGGAAGATCATGACCGATATCATATTCAGTTCCTGGGGTGAGAGTGTTGTTGATAATCGCGGGAAAGACCCGCAATCGTATGCACCGGTGAATACCATTGAATTGCCGGAATACTTTAAGCAAAATGAAAAAATCAAAGCGTTGATCGGATGGTATGGCATCGTGCTGCGGTCCGATGAAGTGGATATAGTTGATCTATGCCGGGCGTACATGGAATCGATTCAAAGCAATTCATGCGGAAAATGTATTCCGTGCCGCACCGGCACGGGTATTATGGCCGAAACCCTGAAAAGGATATGCATGGGTAATGGACATATGGAAGATCTGGCATTCCTGCAGGCAATGGCTGAAATCGTCAGCGAGACGTCAAAATGCAGCATCGGCCAGACCGGCCCCGTCCCTTTACTTCACGCCCTGAAATATTTTCATGACCGATTTGCAGCCGCCGTCGGCAGCCAAAGCAGTATTGCCGCCGGCACATACCATTCCAGGCTGACGGCGCCCTGCATGGACGCCTGCCCCATTCATCTGGATATTCCCAGGTACGTCGAGTGTATCAAAGAAGCCCGGTTCGAGGAGTCCCTTGATGTCATAAGGGAACGTCTGCCCCTGCCGGGAATCGTGGGCCGTGTATGTGTGCGCCCGTGTGAGGATAATTGTCGCCGCGCAAACCTGGATGAACCGATATCCATAAAATTCTTGAAACGCTTCGTTGCAGACCATGAGCTGGCCGGGCAAAAACACCCCGGGTATCAAATCACGGCTTCCGAGACCACCGGCACAGTTGCCATTGTAGGTGCTGGACCGGCCGGCACAACCTGTGCCTATCACCTGGCCGGCAAAGGGCACCGGGTAACCGTTTATGAGCATCTCGATGAACCCGGAGGCATGTCCGCCGTGGGGATACCCGATTACCGGCTGCCCCGCGACATCTTACGCGGTGAGGTGGAGCAGATCCGAAAAATGGGGGTTACCTTTCATTACAACACGACCATCGGCAAGGATATAACCCTGTCACAGCTGGAAGAGGAGTTTGACGCCGTGTTTATCGGTATCGGCGCACAGAACAATACATCCATGCGGGTTGAGGGAGAAGACAAGGGATACAAAGGATTCATTCCGGGGGTAAAATACCTGCTTGATATAAACCAGGGCCGGGACCCTTACCCCGAGGGCAAAAGAGTCGTTGTCATCGGTGGGGGGAATGTGGCAATTGACTGTGTCCGATGTTCTTTGCGCATACAGAAAGAGGATGTCAACCTGGTTTATCGCCGGACCCGGAACGAGATGCCGGCCGACGAGGTCGAAATCAAGGACGCCGAGGAGGAAAACGTCCAGTTTCATTTTTTAACGACCCCGGTCAAGGTGCTGGCTGAAAACGACACGGTTGTCGGGCTTGAGTGCATCCGGATGAAACTCGGCGAACCCGACAGCAGCGGAAGACGCAGACCGATTCCCATTGAAGGCTCGGAGTTTGTATTCGATTGCGACACGGTGGTGCCTGCAATCGGCCAGAGAATCGATCTCTCAATGCTTGAAGGAGTAAATGGTATAAAAACAACACGATGGAACTCCATCGTTGTTGACCCGGTAACCAAGCAAACCGATCAGCCGAAAATCTTTTCTGCAGGAGATTGCGAAACCGGCCCCGGGGCTCTGATTACCGCATGTGCCGGCGGCATGCAGGCTGCACACAACATTGACCGCTTAATCAACCACCAGGACCTGGAATATGATGATGGCGACTATTTCAACAAACTTTTCCAATCATTAAAAATTTATGACAAAAATGAAAATATCGGTATAGCCGACATGAGGCAGCGCAAACAGCTCGCCATGCTGACACCTGACACCAGGAAAAACACATTTGACGAAGTGGAAAGCGGGTTTTCAAACTCTGAGGCCATAGCCGAGGCCGACCGCTGCCTGCGCTGCTACCGAGTTGCCACCATTGCGGTATAATAAGCAGATATAAAGTTTTAACGATTGATAGCCTGTTGCCCATCCACAAACAACTTTTGTCGATGAGTCGGTAGAGACGATTACAGAATTACTTTAAACATCCGAAGATTGCTTATCTCAAAATAATTTTTTTTAAAATAAAATTAAAATATATTCGGTTATTTAGATCATTATCACTTTAGCGAAGTGGATAACCGGGAAAAAACATTCTTAGCATAGATTTATTTAACGATTTCAATCTCAACTCGTCTGTTCATCATTCTTCCCCAAGAGGTACTGTTGCTTTCAATGGGATTTATGCTTCCAAGGCCTTTAATTTCAATTTGATTTGATGTTGCACCCCTTCCAAGCAGAAAGCTTCTGACAATATTAGCCCTGAACTCAGATAACTTAATGTTATATTGCTTATTACCATCTGAGTCTGTATAGCCTTTGATCAAAATCTTTGTGTCAGGATGCATTATAAGAACATCGGCGTAATTTTTTAATTCCGCAAACCCTTCTTCAGTGAAATCATTGCTGTTAAATTCAAATCTGATAGTTATGTTTTTATCTGGTAACGATAAAATTTTTTTTCTAATTTCACCATATTGACCCGAAAGATTAAGGTCTTCTTCTTTTATAGATGCCGTCGGCTTAATTGACGAAATCGGCAATTGGATTTCATCTTCAGAAAACCCTTTATTTTCAGGTACTTCTTCCAGTTTATCCTGGAATAGCGGTCCTTTAACTTTTATTTTTTTAGTATCTTCTTGCAATGAGTCCATACCATCATGGATAGGTGCCGCCTCTTTTAGAGGACTCTTTGTGTCCCGATTATTATCCTCTGTACGAATAATTTCTTGTTTAATTTTCATCCGGTTTGGATGTTCGGCCTGATCGACTGTTTTTCCAAGTTGATCAAGCTTATTTTCTGTATGAACGGATCTGTCTGTTGATGGGGCAGTCTGTTTTAAAAAATCAGCAGGGCGATTGGCCCCTGATATAAATTTTTGGAAATTTACAGGAGATAAAATCCACCAGCAAATTGCTGAAAACAGCAAAAAACCGACTATCTTAATGAAAAGGTTGCTGATCCCACTTTTTTTTTCTTCAGGGATCTTAGGCTCCGGAACAACCGGCTTGGAATAAACAATGGGGATCGGTTTGGGCTGATATTGTGCAAATCCATTTATATCACGATTTCTGACATGTGTCGGTATCTTAAGGTTTTTGGCGCAATCTTGGACGATGGCTGCATTAATTGTTTCACTGTCTTTAACATAGCCCGTCAACAATGCGTGATCACAAATAACATTTATCCTTCTAGGAAATCCTCCAGAATATAAAAATATTTCCTGAACGGCCGAAGGCTCAAAAATGGATTGAGCTGCACCTGCAACTGTTAATCTGTATTTTATATACTCATCAGTCTCGTCAGGAGTTAATGGATTAATATTATAATTCAGCGTCAATCTTTGCCGGACAGCTCTGTTTTGGTTTTGATTTAAAATTTCGTTAAATTCATTCTGCCCGACAAAAAAAATATTAATTAATTTTGTGCTCGTTTTTTCAATATTCGACAACAACCGAATTTCTTCAAGCAGTTCCTGCGTTAACAATTGTGCTTCATCGATGATAAGTAGAACTTTCTTGTTGTTTTCATAAGCTTCAAGTAAAAATTTTCGAAATCGATCAAGGAAAGGGCCTTTTGATAAAAATTGCCGATCAATTCCAAAAGAGGATGCTATATAATTAAAAAAATCAAGCTTGGAAAGACTCGGGTCCGGAACAGATATACAGATCAGAAATTTACAAACTCATAATACCTGATAAAAATCAGGTTCACTAAAGCTCC
>CAYQNS010000072.1:0-18173 GCA_964418755.1 uncultured Desulfobacteraceae bacterium | reverse complement strand
CTTTTATCGTCTCCTGGGTGTCCTGGCTGCAGGTGAAAAGATTTTGATCGGTAAACACCACAAAGGGAAGCGTGGCCGCATGTTCCTGCACGGCATTGACATCGACGATACCGCCGATATTGATGCCGCAGTTGCAGACAAATACACCGATTCGAGGCGTTTCGCCCAGCACATCAATTTCTTCGGGAATTTCTATTGTAACCGTATCGCTTCCCCGTGCCTCGGCAAGATCGGCGGTGGCCGCAGCCGCAGCGGCACTGGCCTCGGTAATGGACCCGGGAATGTCTTTGGGCCCCTGAAAAACCCCGCAGGTATAGATGCCCGGAGAGGAAGTGGCCACCGGGGCAAAGGGGTCGGTCTGTATAAAATGATGCCCGCTGAGTTCAATCCCCAGTTTTCCGGCCAGGTCCACTGAGCTTTGCGGAATTTCCAGCCCCACCGAAAGGACCAGCATGCTGAATATTTCTTGTTTGATATTGCCGCTTTCATCCACATACCGTATGGCCAGGTCACCGGTTTCAGGCACCTCATCCACCGAGTGAATTCGGGCCTTGACAAAATTGACCCCCTCTTCATGCCTGGCCCGGTCATAGTATTTTTCGTAATCCTTGCCAAATGTCCGCATGTCCATATAGAAGACAACGCAGTCCAGGTCCCCGTGGGCGTGTTCCTTGGCAATCATGGCCTCTTTGACCGCGTACATGCAGCATACCGAAGAACAGTAACTGTTGCCGCAGCGATTGCTGTCCCGGGACCCCACGCACTGCAGCCACGCAATTCGTTTGGGTTCCTCGCGATCTAAGGGCCGCATCAGATGCCCGAAATAGGGCCCCGAGGCACTTAAAATCCGTTCGAATTCCTCACTGGTGACAACGTTGGCAAATTTATCATACCCCAGGTAATCCAGGCCCGAAGGGTCAAAGCCCTGGCTGCCGGCGGAAAGAATGATCGAGCCGACAGTCAACTCGCTCTGTTTTTCCCTGTCCGTGTAGCTGATGGCACCGGCTAGGCACATTTTTTCACACAGCCCGCAGCCGATACAGGTCTCCATGTCAATGGCAAAGGCCAGGGGGACTGCCTGGGCATATTCGATATAGGCGGCCCGGCGCTGATCCAGGCCCTTGTTGTAGGTGTTGACGGCAGATACCGGACAGTGAGCGGCACATTCTCCGCATCCCGTGCATTTGATCGGGTCGATGAAGCGCGGATGGTTGGCAAGGGTGACCGTAAAGTTTCCGGGCTGACCCGCCACTTTTTTGATTTCACTGTTGGTAATCAGGTTGATGTTCAGATGCCGGCCGACCTCGACCAGTTTCGGTGAAATCACTCACATGGCACAGTCGTTGGTGGGAAATGTTTTATCCAGACGCGCCATCATGCCGCCGATGGTGGGTGATTTTTCCACCAGGTGCACGTAGTAATCCGAATTGGCCAGATCCAGGGCTGCCTGCATGCCGGCGATACCGGCACCGAGCACCATTACAGAACCGCTTTTTTTAGGATTATCCGATCCCATTATCTCTCCTTTACAAATTAAAGCACGGCAAACACGGGTTTTTTATCTACCATCTCCTGAAATGCCACCATGCCGGTCTTTTCCATGTCCGTCAGCAGATGGGACACTTTTTGAAGATCCGCTCCAATCCGGGTGCTGATTTCGCGAACGGAGGTATGTCCCTGTTTTATGGCCCGGCAGATCAGGTTTTTATAATATTCCCGCTCCAGGACAGCATCGAGTATGGATTCAATGCGGTCTTCTTCCCATTTCCGGCCGTATACATCCCCGTCCCGGGTCAGCTTGACCTGTTTACCCACTGTCCAGCGCATGGTTTCGCCATCAAGGGTTTGTATGGCGGCTTCCAGTTCCAGATCAAACTTAGCAGGGTCAAACCGGCCCAGGGCCCTGACACGGCTGGTGACATCCTCAGCTATTTTTGCAAACCGCTGGGCCTCAGCCGAAGACACCCAGTAAAGATGCAGCCGATCTTTGTCGATACCGCAAAGATCCAGCAATTTTTGCGTCAGGGTGATTTTTTTCTCAGCCTGTACATTACCATCCAGGTAATGGCAGTCACCGATGTGTCACCCCGACACCAGGATACCGTCGCACCCCTGTTTCAATGCCTTGAGAATAAATACCGGATCCACCCGGCCCGAACACATGACGCGAATGGTTCTAAGGGTGGACGGGTATTGCAGGCGCGACACACCGGCCAGATCGGCCCCGGCATAGGCACACCAGTTGCATAAAAAGGCTGCGATCTTCGGTTCAAATTCTGCCATTTATGTTACCTCATGCTTTGTTGATGCCGTATTAAATAAAGTTGCTTAAATGACCGCTTCGATGGCCGCCTCAATCTGTTGATCCCTGAAGTGCAGCATATCAATGGCGTGTTTCGGGCATGACGCGGCGCACAGGCCGCATCCCTTGCAGGCGGCTTCAATGTTCAAGGCCCGGTATCCCTTGCCTTCCACCACCTCCATCTCAATGGCCCCGAAGGCACAAATCTCACTGCACAAACCGCAGCCGATACACAGATCTCGATCCACCTGGGACACCAGCGGCGATACCCTGATGGAATTGCGCGCCAGCACGGTTGTGGCCCTGCCGGCCGCTGCCAGGGCCTGGGATATGCTTTCATCAAGGGATTTGGGATAATGGGCCAGGCCGCAAACAAATAATCCGTCTGTGGCAAAATCCACCGGCCGCAGTTTGGCGTGGGCCTCCATGAAAAATTTTTCCGAATTCAACGGGACCTTGTAAAGATGCGCGATCTCTTCGGGATCGGAGGGTTCGATGGCTGTTGCCAGGTTGACAAAATCCGTTTTGATCCGAACACGCCGGCCGAGTGTCGGTTCAAATACCGTCACCACCAGACCGCTGTCTGTCTCGCTTACCACAGGTTTGTTTTCAAGATCATAGCGAATGAAAATAACGCCCATTTCACGGGCCCTTTTGTACAGCGTTTCCCTTTCCCCGGGGGTCCGGATGTCACGGTACAAAACAAATACATCCGCATTCGGTTTGTCGGTTTTAATGGCCAGTGCCTGGGAGACGGCCGCCGTGCAGCAGATATTCGAGCAATAGGGCCGCTGGTCATCCCGGGATCCGACACATTGGATAAAGACGATGCTGTCGGCATCTTTCAACCGATGGGGGGCCAGCTCCAGATCATGCCAGCGGGTGACCCGCTTGTTTTGGCCGTAAAGATATTCATCCGTGTCCGTGGCACGTCCGCCGGTGGCGATGATGGTGACCCCGTGGGCGATGGTTTGGGGCAGGTCTCCTGTGGCGACAACGGTTTCAAAATTGCCGATAAACCCGGAGGCGCCGGTTATGCGGGTATTGAGCAGCACAGTGATGTCCGGATGGGCCGTTACCTGTCCTGTCAGTTCTGAAACAAACTGCCTTACATCCCGTCCCTGCCAGGTCTTTACCAGATCCAGGGCAGCGCCGCCCAGATTTTTGGAACACTCCACGATGACAGCGGGAAAGCCCTGGTCCGCCAGGCTCAAAGCGGCGGTCATGCCCGCAACACCCCCGCCGATCACCAGGGCTTTTTTTTGTACCGGTACCGACAGTTCGGGAATCGGTTCCAGTAAGGCCGCCCGGGAAAGGGCCATGCGTACCAGGTCCTTTGCCTTTTCCGTGGCCTTGTCCCGATCTTTTGAATGGCACCAGGTGCACTGGTTTCTGATGTTGGCCATCTCAAACAGGTAGGGGTTCAAACCGGCATTGCGAATGGTCTCCTGAAACAACGGTTCGTGGGTTCTGGGGGTACACGCCGCCACCACAATCCGATTCAGGTTTTTTTCTTTTATCACCTGGACCATTTTATCTTGGGTATCCTGGGCGCAGGTAAACAGGTTTTCTTCCACATACGTCACGCCCGGGAGCTCTCTGGCATACTCGGCAATGGCCGGAACGTCTGCAAATCCACCGATATTGACCCCGCAATTGCACACAAATACACCAATGCGCGGTGCTGCCGACGCCGATGGTATCTCTTCGGGGAATTCTTTGGCCTTGACCAGGGTGCCCCGTGATTCGGCAAGACTGATGCCGGCTCTGCAGGCTGCCGCGCTCGCCTCCATTATCGATGAGGGGATATCCTTGCAGCCCTGGAGTGCACCGGCCACATAAATCCCCGGCCGCGTGGTTGTCACCGGGTCCAGACTATCGGTTTTGACAAAATTAAACGGGGTCAGTTCGACCCCTATTTTTTGGGCTGTCGCCACAGCGGTCTCATTGGGTTCCATGCCCACCGACAGCACCACCATGTCAAAATCTTCACTGATATTCCGGCCGGCCTCGGTGACATAGGTCAAAGTCAGTGTGCCGGCGGCGTCTTTTTCAATGATGGAATGAACCCGGGAACGAATAAAGCGGATGCCCTTGTCTTTGGCCCGGTTATAATATTTTTCAAAATCCTTGCCGGCAGTGCGGATATCCATGTAAAAAATTGTTCCCTGGTATGGGTCTCCCACATGTTCGCCTGCAACGACCGCTTCTTTTATGGCATACATGCAGCACACGGAGGAACAATAGGCATTGTCGCATCGGTTAATATCCCTTGACCCCACGCACTGGAGCCAGGCAATCTTGCGGGCGGTAGTGCCGTCTGAAGGCCGCTGCACATGGCCACCTGTGGGACCGCCCGCAGCCAGTATGCGTTCAAATTCCATGCTGGTAATAACATTGGGCAGGCGGCCGTGCTGATACTGGTCCAGTCGGTCCGGGTTAAAAGGGGTATACCCGGCCGTCAGGATAATGGCACCGACGGTGATGGTAATATCTTCTTTTTGATCATCAAAATTAATGGCATTGGTGGGGCAGAATTTTTCGCAGGCCCTGCAGCGGCCCTTTTTTTTGAAATAGATACATCGATCTGCGTCGATGACATATTTCAAGGGTACCGCCTGGGGGTAGGGGACATAGATGGCCTTGCGTTTGCTTAGCCCTTCATTAAACGGATCAATTGTTTTGGCAGGGCATTTTTCCGCGCACAGCCCGCAGGCAATACATTTTTCCATATCCACGTAGCGGGGGTGCTTTCTGATGTCCACTGAAAAATTGCCTGCTTCGCCACTTATTTCAGTGATTTCAGAAAGGGTTAGCAGCGAAATGTTCATGTGCCGGCCGACCTCGACCAGTTTAGGGGAAATAATTCACATGGAACAGTCGTTGGTGGGAAACGTTTTGTCCAGCTGGGCCATGGTGCCTCCGATGGCCGGGGTTGATTCAACCAGATAGACATAATATCCGGAATCGGCTAGGTCCAGAGCGGATTGCATACCGGTGATGCCACCGCCAACAACCATGACCGCCCCTTTTTTTTGCTGCATCTCTTTTTTCATCGTTTCTATACCCCCATGCCGCCTAAGATTTCCGGAATCTTTTTTTCCCAGCCGATGGTGACAAGATTGACGCCGGGAAAACCTGCTTTTTTTAACTCAGCCACCATTTCTGCAGCCAGACGGACACATTCACGGGCCTTGTCCGGTGCTTTTTGAATCCGTTTGATAATTTCATCGGGTATATGAACATGATCCATATTGCGCGCCATGTAACGTGCCATTCCCAGGGATTTCAGCAACAATACGGTGGGGAAGATTTTGGTATGGCGCTCTTCTACCCGGTCTAAAAATGGTTTTATCGCCCCGGTGTCAAAGACGGGGGGAATAATGAAAAATTCACAACCGGCCTTTATTTTGGCGTCCAGTTTCACCATTTCACCATCGAGGTCCTTGCCCCTTGCGCCGGCGTTGACCCCCGAACCCACCAGAAAACTCGGCGCGCCTTCAATTTCGATGCCGGCCATATCCCTTCCACTTTGCAGCGTCTGGATGGCCTGCAACAGTTCTATCTGCTTTATATCGTATACGGCCCGGGCCTGGTGATGATCACCCAAACCGGTATCCTCACCGGTAACGGTCATTATGTTCATGATGCCGCACCCATTGGCCGCCAGAATATCCGCCTGCAGGGCCAGCCGGTTGCGATCCCGGCAGCAGATCTGCATCACGGTCTCCACACCGTGCCCCTGTAATATCAGGCTGCCGCCCAATGCACTCATCCGCATGACGGCATTGCTCATTTCCGGTACAATGAACGCATCCACCACACCCTTGACCCGGGTTGCATTTTTGACCATAGTGGTTGTGTCGGATCCCTTGGGCGGTTCTATCTCCGCCAGAATTGCAAATTTCCCGCCGTTTATTTTTTCTTTCAGTTTCATTATGACCTCTATAAAATTAACCGGATTAATAAGCAGGATACATTCATACTAATTTTATGTGATATATTCCTACCATTTATATGTGATATGTCAAGAAAAAATTCGCTGCATGATTTTTTTGAACCCCGACTGTACCGCAATAAAAGGAAATATCCCAGTAGATGTTAAAAATTGAACGCAATTCATATCTTATTGCATTGACTAATTGATTTTATCCATTTAGTCAAGACAATTTTTAATAGTTTATAAACAGCATTAAGCAAGACGGGCCATTTGGCGCTCACCAGACATGAATTGGATGAATTATAGATCTAAGGAAAATGCTTTTTTTCAGGAGGGTGACGATATTCTGCCCTCTTGAGCAGGGTGAGCGTCTGTAACTTTGGCTACCCATTTTGCAAAAAAACTATTACCTAAATTTCTCAATTCCATAATCAGCGCAAAAAATTTTCCAACCACCATACCCCTCTATCCGTTAAATTTATTATAACATGCTATTTTAATTGAAATTATTTATCACACCAAATTAATATACAACCACATCAATAATAGGCACAAAGTATGCATTTTATTCTAAAAAAACAAATTTAGCTGTTCTTTTTAAAAAGTAATACATCCCATTTTGGAAAAAGTGAGGGGAAATATGCAAGAGATAGACGCCCGAGGGCTGGCCTGTCCGGCTCCTGTATTACAGACCAAAAAAGCCATCGCGGAAAACAACGTAAACAGCATAAGAGTGCTGGTTGATAATGAAGCGGCCATGCAGAACGTAAATCGTTTCCTTACCACCCAAGGCTTTGTAGCTTCTGTTCAGGAAAAAGAAGGAGGGTTTTATGTCACAGGCCGCCGTGAAGACAGATTTGAGCCCGAAGACGATGTGGCCGAAAAGGTAGATGCTGAAGGGCAGAAAATCATGGTCATGGTCGGCAGTGATTGTATGGGGCACGGGGATGCTGGGCTGGGATCGAAATTGATGGTGAGTTTTTTAAAAACCTTGAAGGAAATGGGGACTGACCTGTGGCGCCTGATTTTCGTAAACAATGGGGTTAAGCTTGCAATTTCAGATTCCGAAGTGCTGCCGGTGCTAAAGGAATATGAAAAAGAGGGGCTCTGTATCCTGGTTTGCGGCACTTGCCTGACACATTTCAACCTGATGGATCAAAAACAGGTGGGCGAGACGACCAATATGCTCGATATTGTTACCGCCATGCAGCTTGCAGATAAGGTGATCAATATCTAACCAAGCCGGATAAACCCGCCAGAGGCGGACAAGCCGGTGCTGTTGAAAAAAGCGTACGCCGCAAATCACAAATTACAAGCACCAAAAGACAAACAAATTCCAATATCTAAATCTCAAATAAGAGCCAAAGCAAATTATTTGCTCACACATAGCCTGGAGTTGTTTTTTTATTTTGCCGCGATGATTTTTTGCAGTGCCGCAAGTATGGGCCGGGCTTTTCGTTCAGACATTAATTATCCTTGCGCCCTTGTGTCTTTGTGTGAAAACCTGTATTTTTGAATACAGGAATTTTCATATCTCAACAGAATCATCCACGGGGGCGAAATATATGCAAAGTACGGTCTATTTTATCGATCTGAGAACCAAATACAAGGAGAATTTGCCCGCTAAGCTGGCAAGGCTCCTTGACATGGCCGGGCTTTCCGATGTGGTTGGAAAAAATGACCTGACGGCAGTCAAACTGCATTTTGGCGAGCGGGGAAATACCGCCTTTATCCGACCGGTGTTTCTCCGCAAAATTGTGGAATCGATCAAGGCCCTCGGCGGTGTGCCCTTTTTAACCGATTCAAACACCCTCTATGCGGGTACGCGCAGTGATTCGCCCCACCACCTGAAAACGGCCATCCAAAACGGTTTTGCCTATGCGGTGGTGGATGCTCCGGTTATCATTGCCGACGGGCTGCGGGGCAAAAGTGAAACTGCGGTGTCCATTAACAAAAAACGCTTTGATACGGTCTATATCGGCACGGACATTGTGGAGGCCGACGTTCTGATCGGGGTGGCTCATTTCAAGGGGCACGAGCTGACCGGTTTCGGCGGTGCCATCAAGAACCTGGGCATGGGGTGCGCATCGCGGCGGGGCAAGCTGGCCCAGCATTCCACGGTGGCTCCGAAAGTAAAAAACAAAAGATGCGTCGGTTGCGGTGACTGCGCCGGGCACTGCTCCCAAAATGCGATTTCCATCGTGGGTGAAAAAGCCCGGATCGATCCGGAAAAATGTATTGGCTGCGGAGAATGTATTCTGCTTTGTCAGACCGGTGCTATGCAGGTTCAGTGGAATCAATCCATTCCCGTTTTTATGGAAAATATAGTGGAATATACCATGGGGGTTTTAAAAGGCAAAGAGGGTAAATCTTTGTTTATAAATTTTATTACCGATATCTCACCGGCCTGTGACTGTCTCCCGTTTAACGATGCGCCCATTGTACGAAATATCGGCATTGTCGCCTCCATTGACCCGGTGGCCCTGGATCAGGCCTGTGTGGATCTGGTCAATAAGGAAGCGGCCCTGCCCGGATCCTGCCTCAAGAAAAACAAAGGTCCGGGTGAAGACAAATTCAAAGGCATCTATCCCAATATCGACTGGACCCTTCAATTGGAGTATGCCCGGAGTCTGGGACTGGGCAGTCGTAGCTATAAGCTTGAAAAGATATAAAATTCCGGCAAACTTCAGTTTAATATAAGCTCGTGTTTTTTCAATTTGCGGACAATACAGCTCTGGCTGACATTTAAAAAAGATGCCAGGGACCGGGTTGTTTTATTCCCCGCCATTGCGTTAACCAGCACCCCCCGCTCAAATGCAAGGACCTGCGTGGTAAGACCTTCTTCCGTATCGGGGGGTATTGCCGAATAGATGTTTTTATGCCCTCCTGAGACGGGGATGGTTTGTTCAATAAACTCATCCAGCCCATCTTTATCGCTCATGACCACTGCTTTTTTGAGGATATTTTTCAACTCACGGATATTTCCCGGAAAGTCGTACTTCTGGAGCCGTTGGAGCCCGCGGGAACTGATCCGCCGGTTGCAGCCATAATCCCGGTTAAACTTTTTTAAAAAAAATCGAATGAGTTCAAATATATCCTCACTGCGGTCCCGCAGGGCCGGAAGCTTGATGGTAAAGGCGTCTATGCGATAAAAAAGATCTTTCCGAAATTTCCGCTCCCGGACTCGCTCTTCCAGGCGGGCATTGGTGGCACCGATGATCATACAATCAACTTTAATGGATTTGAGTCCTCCCAGTCGAATAAACTCTCTTTCATCCAGACATTTAAGCAGCTTTGCCTGGACGCTCAACGGCAATTCGCCGATTTCATCGAGAAACAGGGTTCCGCCCTGGGCCAGTTCCATAAGCCCGGCCTTTCCCTGGTCTCTGGCGCCGGTAAAGGCTCCCTTTTCATAGCCGAACAGCTCGGCTTCAAGAAGGCTTTCAGGCAGGGCCGCACAGTTGATCTGGATAAAAGATTTTCCCTTTCGCCGGCCATTGCTGTGTATAAATTTGGCCAAAAGCCCCTTGCCGGTGCCGGATTCTCCCAGGATCAGGATATTACCGGATTTGAGATTTGCCAGCTTCAAGGCCGTTGTCAGCACCTGCTGCATCTGATTGCTTTCGGCAATAATTTCCTGTTTCCTCAGTTCAAGAAGGTTTACCTCCGTAAGCTCTTTTTTAAAGGTGTTTGAAACGTTTCGGGCCCGCTGGAGTTCCTCCCGCAGCTCGTTCAGTCGTGTCAGATCCCGTTCGTTGATGATCACCATGGAAATTGTTCCGTCATCCGCAATCACGGGTGTTCCGGTAACCAGAATGGATTTTTGGGTCTTTGCGATGTATTGCATCATACTGACCTGGCGCCGGGTGGCGATAACTTCCATGGTCACGGACCGGTCCATCAATCCCTGCCCCACAAGGTTGCTGACGTTCCGGCCGACAACATCTTCGGCCGTTACATTCAGCAGACGTTCGGACGCCTTGTTGATGCTGAGCACCGTTCCGTCCCCGTCGCAGACCCATATACTTTCCGAAGAGGTATTCAGCACGGTCTCCAGTTTTTTATTGGCTTCCACTAGGTCTCTGGTCCGCTTTTTAACCTTTTCCCCCAGATATTCTTTGCTTTTCCGGAGTTGTTTTTCTTTGATTTTTTTATCGGTGATATCGGACAAAAACGTAACAACGGCGATAACCTTGCCTTTTTTATTGTGAATCAACGTGGTGTCGTTGATTACCCATATTTCATTGCCGCCGGGTCGACGAATCAGCATTTCCTGATTTTTAGAAATTTCTCCTTGAAAAACAGCTTTGAAAGACGGCAGTTCTTCTAAAGAATACAGGCTGTTGTCGGAATGTAGACAGCTCCATCCGGCCTCCGGATCTTCATATACATCCTGCAGGGTCCGACCGATCATCCGCTGTTTGGCAAGTCCTATGATTCGTTCGGCCTCAGCATTGGAGAACACAACCTGGCTGTCGGGAATCTGAAGCACCAGAATCCCCAACGGGGCATTTTCAAATGCTTCAAAAAAGGGAACAAGGGCCGCAAGCGAAACATCATTTTCTAATTTTGGTATAGATAGAAACGGTTTGTTCAGGTCCATGGCTACATCCGATATTAAAAAATTAAATACCGTATCTTAAAAAATATGAGGACTTGAGGCAATAGTTTTTTAAATGCGGTCCGCTTTTTTGCAATATGGGTCAGACATTTTTCGTTGCAAGGAATTGCCATACTGATCATCACGAATGTTCAGGCGTGCTATACCCCAGATAGATTCGACAGGGTCCAGTACCTGTATTCGCAAGATGGAATTGCGAACTTATCTGTGCGAACCCCTGGCTGCATATAACTATTATTCGATTTCAACAGAGCGCGATGAAAAAATAGTTGACGCTATTACGGCTTTCGACTACGGCTATCGATATGGATGCGAAAATTATTACCAGGGAAATTCTGCTCGGCTTGATCAAAATTCATATCCTGTACCATGCTGCGAAAGCGCCGGTGGTGGGCCAGTGGATGCTCCGGGAGCTGGCGGGTCACGGATATGAGATCAGCCCGGGGACCATGTACCCACTGCTTCAGCGTATGGAAAAAAACGGGTGGCTGCGGTGCGAAGTGGCCCCCAGGGGCGGGGCCCGAGCTCGAAAAAGCTATTATCTGACAGACAAGGGACAGGAAGTGCTCTCTTTTCTGCGTGGACGGGTTGAGGAGTTGTGGCATGAGATCGGCGATGAAACCGATATTTGACACCTGAATCCATGTATTTGGGCGATCCGGCCCCGGGAAAGGAAAAAATGTCGACTCCGGCAATTGAGATACAAAACATAACGGTTCGTTTTCAGGGAAAGTGCGTCCGGCAAAATTTTTCCATGCAGGTCAATCCGGGGGAAAAGGTTGTGCTTGACGGCAGATCCGGGATTGGAAAATCCACCATTTTACGATGCCTCATGGGTTTTGTGGCTCCGGAAACAGGGACCGTCCGGATCAACGGGCAGGCTCTGACCCCCGAATCAATCTGGACCTTGCGTACCCAGATGGCCTATGTCCCGCAGGAAGTAGACCTTGGCTCCGGACAGCTTAGACAATGGATCGAAGCACCTTTTGCCTTCAAAGTGAATAGCCACAACCGAAAAAACCTGGACCGCCTGCCAAAGTTGTTTGACCGCTTTCTTCTTTCGGCGGACCTTCTCGACAGTGATGTAAGCAAACTTTCAGGCGGTGAAAAACAACGTATGGCAATCATTTCCGCCATCTTACTGGATCGCAAAATTATTCTTCTGGATGAGCCCACGTCGGCCATGGACCGTTTTGCGGGAAAAGCGGTACTGGATTTTTTACGATCCATCCCCGACAGCACCATCCTGGCCATATCCCATGACCAGGCCGTCCTGGATCTGGCAGACCGGATTGTCAACGTTTCATGAAAAGGGGATAAAATGGGTATTGTAAACATCGGCATCAAAACACTGGCAGCCTACTACCTCCTGCTTATATTTCCGCTGGCCATCATGCTTTGGTTTAAGATTCCCATTATCGGCAAGACCCTTATTGCCGTAGTCAGGATGACCCTGCAGCTTCTCTTTGTGGGTTTTTATCTGCAGGTGGTTTTTGAGTTTAACAATCCGTGGCTCAACGTTCTGTGGCTGGTTGTCATGGTGACCGTGGCTGATTTCTCCATTGCCAGGGGCTGTGACCTGAAACCAGGCCGGTTCGTGCTCCCGCTTTTTGCCGCGCTTGCCGCCGGAACGACCATTCCCCTGCTTACCTTTGTTGGGCCGCTTCTTCATCGGCCCAACCTTATGGACGCCCAGTATGTGATTCCCATCGGCGGCATGATTTTGGGCAACTGCCTGCGGGCCGATATTATCGGTATAAAAAATTTTTATGACGCCATCGAAAAAAGTGAGAAAATATTTCTCCACACCCTTTCCCAGGGGGCACGTCTGCACGAAGCCATTCGGCCGTATTTGCGGGACGCTTGCCGGGCCGCGCTGCTGCCCACCGTGGCCACCATGGGGACCATCGGACTGGTTGCTCTACCCGGGATGATGACCGGTGTAATCCTGGGCGGAGCCGATCCCATGACCGCCATCAAGTATCAGATTGCCATTATGATTGCGATTTTTTCAGGTACTGCAATCACCGTTATTCTGGCGATCCTGATGACCATTAAAAGCAGTTTTACTCCCTTTGGAACACTTGATCGCCATGCTTTTAAAGGCCGTTCTTAGCCGGAAAAGCCTGATTCGCCTGGAATCAGATAAACAATCAACCCCACCGCCGGCTTTGGCCCCGGGCGGTTCCGTTCTTGCCTTTGCATAACATTGATGTTAAAAAAATAAAGATTCGGCATTTTGATTAATATGCGAAAAGCGTGAATATCGAGAGGCACGGCCATGGCCGGGAAAACAGTTTGAAATTTTGGAAAAATAAACAGGAGAATTTTTGGATATGAAAAATGCTGGGTGTGCAGGATTTGAAGCGGCCGGGATTGCAGCCGGGATTAAAAAAAACGGTAAAAAAGACTTGGGTATTTTAGTTTCCGGAGTACCGGCAACGGTTGCAGCGGTATTCACCCGCAACCGGGTTCAGGCAGCACCGGTTTTGCTGGACCGGGAAAGAATAAAGAGCGGCCGCTGCCGGGCAATTGTCGTTAACAGCGGATGTGCCAACTGCTGCACGGGTGAACAGGGAATGGCGGATGCAAAGGCCATGGCAGAATTTGTGGCCGCAGAACTTGGCATCAATGAAGACCTGGTGCTGGTGGCATCCACCGGGGTGATCGGTGAATCGCTGCCCATGGAAAATATCGAGGCTGCGTTACCGGAGCTGGTTTCGACACTGACACCGCAGGGGATACCGGAGCTGGCCGAGGCGATCATGACCACCGATACGGTGCCCAAAGTGGTTAGCCGGAGCGGGCATCTGGGCGGGAAATCTTTTACGATTACGGGAGTAGCCAAGGGCTCGGGGATGATCCGGCCGGACATGGCCACCATGCTCTGCTTTGTGGCCACGGATGCGGATATTGCCGCGAATATGCTGCAAAGGGCACTTGCAGCCGGGGTTGACCGGTCATTGAACCGGATTACCATCGACGGGGATACCAGCACCAATGATATGGTGATTCTCATGGCCGGCGGCATGTCTTCGGTCAAAATAGGCGACGACAGCCGGATGGAAACGTTTCAGCAGATTTTAGACGAAGTTTTGATTGCTTTGGCCAGGGCCCTGGTCAAAGATGGGGAGGGGGTTACCAAACTGGTGGAGATAAAAATCAATGGCGCTGCGTCGGATAAAGATGCCCGGCAGATTGCCGATACCGTGGCCCATTCCAACCTCCTCAAAACCGCATTTTTCGGCGAAGATGCCAACTGGGGAAGAATTATCGCAGCAGCCGGCCGGGCCGGTGTACCTATGGAGGTTGATCGTACCGATATTTTTTTTAATGATGTTCAGATGGCCAAAAACGGCATTGGTTGCGGTAAAATCGCCGAAGCCGGGGCCGGTGCAGTAATGAAAAAAGATGAGTTCTGCATTGAAATGGATTTGAAAATGGGCATTGGCAGCGCATCTGTGCTGACCTGTGATTTTTCCATCGACTATGTAAAGATTAATGCTGACTACAGAAGTTAAATCCATCGTGACCTCATGAACAAAGGGCTGAATCGATAATGGTGCTTGTAAGACTACAGAAATTTCTTTCGGCGGCCGGAGTATGCTCCCGGCGACAGGGAGAAAAACATATCGTAGACGGCCTGGTGGCGGTGAACGGCAGAATTGTTACCGAACTAGGTACCCGGGTTGACCCGGGAATCGACACAGTGGAGTTCAAGGGGCGTCTGATAGAACCGCGGCAGGACCTGGTCTATATTGCCCTTAATAAACCCAAAGGATATGTCACTACCTGTGATCAGTCCGGGGCCCGTATCGTTATGGATCTGGTGGATATTTCCAAGCGGGTGTATCCCGTGGGACGGCTGGACAAGGATTCTACAGGGTTGCTCCTGCTGACCAACGATGGCCGGCTGCACCATACACTGTCGCACCCCTCGTTTGATCATGAAAAGGAGTATGATGTACAGGTAAAATCGCCCATCAGCGACCAGGCCCTCGAAAAAATGGCCCGGGGCCTGCCCATGATGGGAACCCGCACCCGGGAGGCAAAAATAACCAGAATTTCAAAACAGCGGTTTTGCATCGTTCTCAAGGAGGGAAAAAACCGGCAGATCCGGCGGATGGTCGGTAAGGTGGGAAATCAGGTCGGCGCTCTCAAACGTATCAAAATGGCAGGCATCCGCCTGGGCAGCCTTGAACCGGGGGCCTGGCGCTTTTTGAGTGCCAGGGAACGCGGCAGTCTGTTAAAGCTGCTTTAGAATAAAATCGGCACGCTCCCGGACGGGCAGGATCGGCACCCGCAGCAGCACATATCCGAGTCTGCGGTAACTGTTTTCCAGCTCACGGGCTATCGGGCAACCTGATCCGTATTTTCGGTACGAACCGCATCTTTTTTTAACCGCAGGCGTTCAAAGAAAAGTATTTTTTTATAACGGATCGCACTGCTTTCTTCTATCACGTCGCCTAAGGGCAGACCTTCGAGTTTATAATAGGCGATGCTGTCGGGTACTGCGCGATCCAGAAAAATTATTTCCCGGTCCGGCAGCAAAGATTCCAGCCTGATTTTTTCATGGAGGATACGGCGCTCAAATGCCGGCACGTCAGCCTTGATGGATGCCGGGGTTTTGCCGTTTTTCAGATCTCTGTCGATACAGGCCCGCGCGACCTCATGCACTACCCGAAAACCTCGGCGTTCAAGTTCGCAGATGACCGAAGTTTTGCCTGAGCAGGGTGCTCCTGTAATAACGTACCAGTTGGTGTGCCGCATAATTTTTTTATTCAGCAGAAGCGCCCTGAATCAGGCAAAAAATAGCCACAGAGCGCACATAGAAAATTTCATATAAAAAACATTAAAAACAAAAAACGCGGTTCTCTGTGCCCTCTGCGTTTCAGTGGCCAATACAAACCGAAAAAGACAGAGCGGAGCGATACCACGGGTTTTCAATTTAGTGCAGTGTTGTCCGGCAGCATTGTTCCGTATTGTGCAAAATTATTGTAAAGTTCAAAACAGCGGGTCAGGTCATGGCAAATATGTCCACCCCCGGATTCCCTGACATATCGCCTCAGATAATCACGGTACATTGGATGGGCACATTTTTCAATTATGGTTTGAGCCCGGGCCATGGGGCCCAGGCCGCGCAGGTCTGCCAGGCCCTGTTCGGTGACAAGCACCTGTACCGAATGCTCATTATTGTCCACATGCGGAACCATCGGTACAATCGACGATATTTTGCCGCCTTTTGCAATCGAAGGGGTCATGAGAAATGAAAGCCAGCTGTTGCGGGTAAATTCACCGCTGCCGCCGATACCGTTGACAATGTGCGAACCCATGACATGGGAGGAATTGGCATTGCCGTAAATATCAGCTTCCAGGATTGTGTTCAGGGCGATTAAGCCCAGACGGCGGATTACGCCCGGATGATTGGAAAATTCCTGGGGCCGCAGGACAATATGGCGGCTGAAAAAATCCATGTTGTCGATGATCTGTTTTAATTTATCCGGGGTAACCGTAAGGCTGGTGGCGCTGGCACCGAGCAGCTTGCCGTCTTCCATTAATTCGACCATGGCATTTTGAAAAACTTCGGAATACATGAAAAAAGGGGGAATATGGGGATGTGTCCCCAGACCAGCCAGGACCGCGTTGGCGACATTTCCCACCCCGGCTTGGAGCGGATAGATGCTCTTGGGTATCTTGCCGGCCCGCATTTCGCTCAACAGGAAATCAATCACGTGCTGGGCAATTTTTTCGCTGACTTCATCCGGTGGTGAAAACCCGGCGATTGTGTCCGGTTCGCTGGTTTCCACGATGCCGACAACCTTGGCGGGATCTACGATGGCATAGGGCCAGCCGACTCGGCAGAGAGGATCATAAATCATAATGGGGTAGCGACGCGGTGGCGGCGGCATTACGGAAATATCCGCCATTTCATGGAGCCTGGGGGACTGGTGCCGGTTTATCTCGATGATGACTTTTTCGGCACAGCGCAAAAAAGTCGGCGACGCACCAATGGAGGTAGTCAGAAAAACGCGGCCGTCGGCGGTTATTTCCGAGGCTTCCACCACCGCCATATTGACTTTGCCGAAAAATCCGGCTGCAACCGTCTGCGGGACTTGGGAAAGGTGCATGTCTACATATTCGACTTCCTGTTTGTTAATCTGCTGCCGCAGAACACAGCCGGATTGATAGGGAGCCCGCCATGAGATGGCATTGGCTTCGGCCAGGTCTTCTTCGATCTGGGGGCCGCTGGAGGCGCCGGTCAATACCCTTATTTTAAATTCCTCGTCTTTGGCATGAACCTCCCGGGCATGTGCGGCCAGAGTTGCGGGAATTACCTTGGCGCCGCCTGCCGGCGTAAATCCGCCGAAAGCCACGGTATCTCCGTTTTTGATATGGCTGATGGCTTCATGGGGAGTCAAAATCGGATAAGGGGTGCCTGCTTTCATGATTGGATACCTCCTGCCTTATTTTTTTAAATATTTTGATTGGCTATGGCTCCTATGGATACAATTTTAACTTGTTTTTGCTGCGGCCTTTGCATCATAGATTATTGGTTTAATATTGTGTCGTCAAGATAAATAACCCACATGACAAAAGGCAAAATAATAAAATGAAGGTAACGCTTTTAATGGCAATTACGGTGGATGGGAAGATCGGGAAAGATTCGGATCATTTTCCGGACTGGACAGGCAAAGAAGACAAGCAACTGTTCAAAAAAATCACTCAAAAAGCCGGAGTGATTATTATGGGATCAAAAACATTTGATACCATCGGGCGTCCGCTTCCGGGCCGTAAAAATATTGTTTTGACCCGCCGGCGTGATCGTCTGTCAAAATGGCCGAACCTTGTTTTTACGGGACAGGAACCAAAGGAAATTTTAAAGGGTCTTCAAAAAGATGGATTCTCCGAGGTGGTCCTGGCCGGGGGCGCCACCATCAATGGGCTTTTTGCCAAAGCGCACTTGATTGATGAAATTATCGTAACCATAGCGCCGAAAATTTTCGGAACCGGCATCTCTCTTTTTTCGGGAAAAATCGATTTGGCCCTGACCCTTGAGGATGTAAAAAGAATGGGAAAAGACTTGATTCTAGCCCGATACAGCGTGATCAAGGAATTGTAAACCCCCATGAGCGCTACGTTGTTTTTACGCCGGGTGGCCTGTGAATCCTCAAAGGGTCAAAGCTTGAATAGTGAATAATGGTTGACAAAAATCGCCAGTCTTGATAATCAGGATTTCATGAGCAGACCCTGGCGTATTGAATATGCAGGCGCTTTATACCACCTGCTGTCGCGCGGCAACCAGCGCAGTG
>CAYQNS010000071.1:0-18215 GCA_964418755.1 uncultured Desulfobacteraceae bacterium | reverse complement strand
CCACGACCATGATCTACACCCATGTGCTGCGTCAGGAAGCACAGGGCGTCAAAAGCCCGCTGGATCAATTATGATTGTGGCTTGAATGTAGGCCGTTGATCATCCGCAGGCTTCAGGAATGGAGGCTATTAACCGTATTCTCGATAGCAGTACGCCCGGAGACATAACCTTTGTCCAGTACCCCGTCAACAACAGGAAGGCCCCCCATGGCCGGCGGCGTGAATCCGAATACCGATTCCATAAAGGCCATGACGATACGATATGTAGCGCCCCACAGAATTTCCGTTTGGCCGCCATTGGGCTGGCAAAAGCAGGGGTAATCATCGATTGCGGAAGAGGCTGTCTGTCCGGCCCCGGAGTCGAATCGCAAACGATAGCGGGCATAGTTTTCCGGCACAAACAGGCTGCGCAAAGGGATGTGGACCACCGCCTCAACCTCCCAGTTGGGATAAAACCGTTTTTGACGATTCACCCAGCCGACGATGGGATAGATCGCCCGTTTGAACATGATCAGTTGCTGGCGCGGAAGCGGTCCCAAAAGCTTGACGCTCAGGGGATTCAACCGCATTTCCTCAAAACTTTCCCGCAGGCCCGCAGCAAAAAAAAGGGCAAGTGCCCTGCCCTTTTCCGGTCTGTTGCGGCGATATTGGTGCCAGTAGGGCCAAGCTGTCAGGGGTGAACACGGCAACGATAGCAGTCCGGCCAAAAACGAATCCAGACGATGTTCAATGCCGCCCCCGGGGCAACACAGATCACCTGCCTGCCGCACCTTGTCCGACCGTTTGTTTAAAATCAAACAGGGCTCCGTTCTCCGGGAGTACCCACCGCCCAGATTGCCTAACAGCAGCATCACTGCGGAATCTTTTTTTTCCTGCTCCTGACTCTCTTGAAGCATCCGGGGGCCGTTTGCCCCCTGATATAGTTTTCGGGACACATGGCGGATGAAATGAGTCGTGTCGGTAAACTGGTCAAGCATTTGGGTCATAGGTATTGGGTTTTGGGTGCTGGGTTTTGGGTGCTGGGTTTTGGGTTATGAGTGTTGGGTTTTGGGTTTTGGGTGTGGGTGTGGGTTCGGATGATTCCGAAAATTCTCACTTTTCACTTCCAAAAGTTTCCAATATTCTTTTTCAGTCATAATCCGGACACCGGCCTTTGCAGCTTTTTCCAGCTTGCGTGCTCCCACCTTTTCCCCGCACACCAGGTAATCGGTTTTCGAGCTGACGGCGGTTTGAACTCTGGCGCCCAGGTTTCGGGCCGCAGTCTGCATTTCCTCCCGGCTGCCGTGAAGCATTTTGCCGGTAAACACAACGCCCCTGCCGGCAATGAGTGAATTCTGAAATTGGGACGCGGCAATCAAAGGGGTTCTTTCAAGATTGAATCCCAGAGACAGAAGATAGGCGAAAATTGTCTTTTTCTGCGCCAGGCCACTTGTTATCGAAAGACTGCTGATGGCGCCGAACCCATTGATCTGTTCAATATCTTCAGCCGTTAATTTGATGATATCTTCCAGCCTGAAATGCGCCAGCAGCTTGCGGCTGTCACCCCGGCCCAATTCGGGGATGCCCATTGCCGCCAGAAAACGCCAGTCTTCCACCTGCCTTGTACGGCTTATATCGATGGCCTGGACCAGATTTTTTGACTGTACCGGACCAAATCCCAAGGCCAAAAAATCGGACAGGACCATATTATAGATCTTTTCCAGTGAATCATAACCGCCGTCAACCAGTTTTTCAATGGTCTTGATGCCGAACCAGTCGGCAGTGCCCAGGGTCTTGAACCAGTGCAGCAGAGTCTGTTCAATCTGGGCCCGACAACCCGGGTTCAGGCACTTTAAAAAATCGTTGCGCCACTCAAGGGGGCTGTTGCACGCCGGGCAGACACCGGGTATGACGACATGATCTGCCGGGGTCATCACCTTTTCAAGTTTGGGAATCACTTCTCCGCTTCTGATAATCTCGATCCGGCTGCCGATCCCGATGGCTTTTTCTTTTATCATTCCGGCGTGATGCGCTGTAACCCGCCGGATCGTGGCACCTGAAAGAGACGCGGGGCTGACCTCCATCACCGGCGTAACATTCCCGGTACGGCCCACCTGCCAGACGATGTTTTCAACAACGGTGAGCGCCGTATCTCCCCGGGTCTTGATGGCGATCTGCCAGCGGTTGTGGTGATGAGTAGCGCCCATGAACTGCCTGAGTTCAACGGAAACAACCTCGGCCACGACGCCATCTACAGGATAATCCGTTTCCGAAATAAGATCAGCGGAAATGGCTGCCGCATTTTCCAGCAGCGCTTCACCGGTACCCACCCAGTCGGACAATGCCACATAGGGTACAAAATGAACCGCCTGATCGTTCAAGGCTTTTTGGGCGGATTCATTCACCGTATCCGAAGAAACAATGCCCACCACCATATTGCGGGGATGTTCAAACTCACCGGCCAGATGTTTTTCAAAATAGGATTCGACGATGACGATTTCACCCACGCCCTGGCCCCGACCGCCAATGGGAACCACGCCCTTTGTAAAGGCACTGCTGATTTCGAAACCGGTTTCCCCGTTGCCCCGGGAGGCAAAAATCCGGCCATCATCCCTCCCGGCCAGACCGTCAAGTTTGGGCGTTACCCTGAAGAGAGGGTCCGCGATCTTAAGTTCAGCAGCGGCCTTGCCCACCCGGGTGACAAACCGGCCCAGGTCAGCGTTCGTGTACGCCTTTTCCGTGGACAGCATGGGGTTTGGATGACGGACCTGTGTGCGCCCCCCCAGGGTCTCGGGTTCCACCGTATGCAGAAACGGATGCCCGGGATCAAGGCCTCGCAGTTCTTCCACCAATTGGTCATACGCATGATCGCTGATAAGGGGACTGCCGCTTCTGTAGGCGGCATTGCATTCTTTCAGTCTTTGAACCCGTTTTTCAATCGATTCCATCTATTTTCGCTCTTTTGCCCTTTACCATTCAACGTTCACTATTCCCTGCATGGACATAACCGTTTACTGATGACACTGATGCAGATTCAGGATAATGATCTGTCTGCTTCCGACGGCTCCGGCGTGTCCGGATCAGAATCCTCCTGGATCGACGGCCCTACCCCTTTCAGCACCTCACACAGGCTTCGGCGGGTCTGCTTAAACCGCTTATCCCCAAACCCGGATCGCCATTTGAAACTTGCCAGCTCATCTGAAACCACCAGAATCCCGGCCGCCTCAACCCCGCGAAACCGAGCCACTGAAAACAGGGCTGAAAGCTCCATCTCAACACCCAGTGCCCCGATTTTTTGAAATTTTGTCAATTTTTCATCGGTTTCACGAAAAATGGCATCAGTGGTCCAGACCAGGCCCTGGTGAAAATTCAGGCCGCCGGTGTCAAGGGCCTTGCTGACTTTTCGGGTAAGCCCATGCGAGGCATGGACAACCCCATTTATTTCCTGGTGATAATGCAGGGAGGTGCCCTCATCCACAACAGACCCTGACGCCAGGATAATATCCCCGATATTGACGTCGGGAACAATGGCACCGCACCAGCCAACGTATATCAATCGGCGAACACCCCAGGCAATCAGATTTTCAAATAAAATAACCGCATAAGGTGCCCCGATGACAGGGCCGATCAAGGCTCCGCCCTTATCGGTGTCCACAGGGCAAAAAAGTCGGCTCATTAAAACATTGCGGGAAGGCCCGAGATCAGGTGCCATTGCCCCTATCAGCCTCTGGAGATCCGCAGCATTGCTCACCATCAGGGCAACAGGCCCCGGATCGGGAGAATTCTTCCTTTTTACCGGATTTACAATGGCGGCAGTGACTGCACCCGGCCCGCCCTGGGTTGCCTGGTGGTTATTGACCGTCACTTATTGAGGGCCTGCCAATTGGGTCAATTCATCTTTTACTTCATCAATAATATCATAAAGCCACATTACATCCTCCACGGTCAGACGGCCGGCCTTGGAAGGCGCCCTTTCACTGCCGTCTTTTTTCAGCAATATTCTGGGCCCGATCTGTAATTTGGGCTGGGCATCTCCATACTGATTGATGGAGATGAGCAGCCCGGTTTCATCACACTTCCATTTTTTTAAAATTTTATCCTTTTCAGGGTCAAACGGCATAATATCATCCTTTCAAATAAAAATCCGACCCCAAAGGGGCCGGGTATTGAGTGAAGCAATTCAACAAATATGCAATCTTCAATAATCAATAGTCAATCATGTGGTAATTCTGGAAAAATCGGCAACCCGGCCAAACAATCCGGCGATTTCACCCAGCAGGGCCAGCCGGTTGATCCGCAGGGCATCTTCTTTTGTCATAACAAGAACTTTTTCGAAAAAATCATCCACCACATTCCGCAAAGAGGCTATATCCAGAAAGGCCTGGTTGAAATCCGCCGTTTCAAAACAGGTCTCAACGCTGTTTTTTACCTTTAAAAAAGCTTCGTACAATGCTGTTTCGGCGGCATCCTCGAACAGACCCGCATCCACTGCGGCAACATTCGTCAAATCCGTCTTTTTCATGATATTGACCACCCGTTTAAAAGCCGTGGCCAGCGGTTCGAAATCCGGGGCGGCTTTCAGTTCTTCCAAAGCCTTCACCCGGTTCCATACATTGAGCACATGGTCTGCCGAAACTTCTGTAATCGCGGCAACCACATCCTTGGAGAACCCCTCTTCAACCAGGAGATGGTTCATGCGGCGGACCAGAAAATCATAAACCTGTCCGGCGGTTTCCTTGACCGGTATCGTTGTCTTGTCTTTAAACCGGCTCAGAGCAAAGGTTATAAGTTCGCTCAAAGAAAAAACAAAGTCCTGATCCAGCATGATCTGAATGATACCAATGCCCTGGCGGCGAAGGGCATAGGGATCGGCAGCGCCGGTGGGAACAAGTCCCACGCTGAAACAGCCGCATATGGAATCCATCTTGTCGGCGATGCTCAACAGGGCACCGATGGCTGTTTTCGGCAACGGTCCCCCCGAATAAGTGGGACGGTAATGCTCCTCTATGGCATTGGCAACCGCTTCGGCCTCGCCGGCGGCGGCAGCATAGACCCGCCCCATCACTCCCTGCAGTTTTGTAAACTCGATCACCACCTGGCTGACCAGGTCTGATTTGCATAAGCGGGCCGCCCTCTGGATCTGATTTTTAAAATCCGGGTCTGCGTTTATCCCATCGGCCAGAAATTCGGTAATCTTTACAACCCGCATGCTCTTTTCATACATGGATCCCAGCTTGGCCTGAAATAAAACCGATTTTAATTTTTCGACCCTGGCATCGGGCGGTATTTCAAGGTCACTCTTATAGAAAAACCCGGCATCGCTCAACCGCGCCCTTAGAACCCGTTCATGCCCCCGGGCAACAAGATCCATATCCTTTGTAAGGGTGTTGTTTACGGCAACAAAATTCGGCATCAACTGCTGCTTTTGATCCACAACGGCAAAATATTTCTGATGCTCCCGCATGGCGGTTATCAGAATTTCACGCGGAATTTCCAGAAAAGCGGCATCAAAACTTCCAGCGGTTGCCACAGGATATTCAACCAGGTTGGTGACGATTTCCAGCAGTTCCTCGTCCGAAAGGATCCGACCGCCCGCCTTAAGGGCCGCTTTGGAAACGGCCTGCTTCACCAAGTTCCGCCGCTCATCAATATCCGCAATCACATAGGCATCCCGCAGTTTTTCAATATAGTCCCCTGTCGCATCAATCCTGATTCTTCCCGGCCGCATGAAACTGTGGCCGCAGGTAAGCCGGTTGCTTTGAATATTGCCCACTGCAAAAGAAACAACCTTGTCCCCCAGAAGAGCCAGCACAGAAGTGATCGGGCGGGCAAAAAAAATATCCAGATCGGCCCAGTGCATGGTTTTGGGAAAAGAAATGGCCGTAATCACTTCCGGCAGGATACTTTTGAGGACGGTCCGGGTAGCAAGACCACGCTCGACCCTGCGGGCGCACAGATACTCTCCCTTGCCGGTCTTGACGATCTTTAAACGACCGACCGGAACCCCAACTTTCTCGGCAAATTTTTTGGCAGCTACAGTTGGGTTACCATCGGCATCGAATCCAATCCGTGCCGGCGGCCCGGTCACTTCAGCAGACAGGGCATTCTGTTTTTCAGCAACATCCGAGACTTCCACTACCAGACGCCGCGGTGTACCAAATGTCCGGAAACTGCCGTGATCAATCCGAGCCGCCGACATCCCGGCCGACAGCAAGGCTGAAAACGATTTCAAAGCAGACGCAATATAACCGGCCGGAATCTCCTCGGCCCCTATTTCTACTAATAGCGTATCCATAAATACCTCTGTTCATAATTTGTTATTCAATATCATCGTTTAGAACCAGTTGTTTACACTTTGTTGATCTCGTGTTTTGGCAGGAAAATTATTTTTTCAGCAAAGGAAAGCCCATCTGTTTGCGCTGCTTCAAATAGGCTTCCGCGCCAAGCCTGACAATATTGCGAATACGGGCGATATAGCCGGTACGTTCGGTAACGCTGATCGCCCCCCGGGCATCCAGCAGATTGAACATGTGGGAGCATTTCAGACAATATTCATAGGCCGGCAGCACCAGGCCCCGGGCAATTATGTTTTTTGCTTCCGCTTCATATTTATTAAAAAACTCGAACAAGGCATTCACGTCTGCTATCTCAAAATTGTAGGTGGACTGCTCGACCTCCTGTTGATGATGCACATCCCCATAGGTAATATGGTCATTCCACTGCAGATCATAAACATTATCGACCCCCTGCAGATACATGCAGATCCTTTCCAAACCATAGGTAAGCTCTACGGGTACGGGGTTCAGTTCGATGCTGCCGGTCTGCTGAAAATAGGTAAACTGGGTAATCTCCATGCCGTCGAGCCATACTTCCCAACCCAGCCCGGAGGCACCCAGGGTCGGAGACTCCCAATCATCTTCCACGAACCGGATATCATGCTCCAGAGGATCCACGCCGATAACCTTCAGGCTCTGCAGATACATTTTCTGAACATCTGCCGGAGAAGGTTTGAGGAGCACCTGAAACTGGTAATAATGTTGCAGACGGTTGGGGTTTTCGCCGTAACGCCCGTCGGTGGGACGTCTGGAAGGCTGCACATAAGCAACATTCCAGGGCTCCGGGCCAAGGGCCTTCAGCAACGTGGCGGGATGAAAAGTGCCGGCACCCACTTCCATATCATACGGCTGGACCAGGACGCAGCCCTTGCGGGCCCAAAACTTTTGTAACGATAAGATCACTTCCTGAAAATTCATTTTATGTCCTTTTGTTCGATCGTTGTGTCGCTTTTTCCGTGCACTACATCTGCGAGGTTTCGTGTACGATCAGTCCACGAGCACGCAATATACTCACCGGGGTCAAAATTTTATTCATTAACAGACACTCCGACGCCGTCAATAACGGCATCTAAAAACCCGGCCTCTTCCCGGCAGGACAAAACCTCTTTCCATTTTCTCTTGAGTTTTTTTATATCAACGGCATCCCCCAGTGCCCAGATGCAGCCGCCGCCCCCGGCTCCGGTAAACCTTGCACCGCATCCGCCGGAAACAGCAGACTGAACCAGCTTTTCCCCCACTGAATCCAAAACATCCGGTGTGAGTCTGCGCCGTATCTCTACTTCTCGATTCATTGCCATGCAGGCAGATGCCAGGTCCGTGCCTGCCAACGCTGCGGCAAAATTTCGACCACATTTACATATCTCAAGCCATGCATCCCGGTGTTGCCCTGCAAGAAATTGGCGGACCCATTGACCGTTGATATCACACGATTCATGCGGAACACCGCAATAAGCCAGCAGCAGCCTTCTTTGCAAATCACCATAATCTTTTTTTTCGACAAGGGACTTTCGGACAAAACATGCCTTTTGATCTCTCACCCGCCAGTGCCATACATGTACACCGCCATAAGCCGCCGCAAGCTGATCCTGCATCCCGCAGGGCACCCCGGCCACACTCTGCTCCAGGGCATGGGCCAGCAGGGCAATCCGCCTGCGGGAAATGCCTGTGCTTTCTTCCGGTTCAATGAGCTTTAAAAATGCCGCGATCAGAGCGACGCCGGCTGAAGAAGAGCCCCCCAGGGCACTGCGCGGAGGCGATGCTGATTCGATCATTATATGAATGCCTTCAGCCCTGAAAAAAGCCGCTATGGCAAACATCAATCCCATGGGATGGGCAAACGGTGCCTGTCCGGACAAAAACTCGGCACTTTCAAATCCTTTTGAGGAGACTTTTATCCACCCCCGCCGATAAGGAAAAAGACGGACCCGGGTCCTTGAATCAATGGCCAGGTTGACGGTACACGGATCAAGATATTGCAAAGGATAAAAAAAAGTGGCAAGGTCCAGCGTTCCGGCCATATCTATTCGGCAGGGGGCCGAAGCTTCAACCGTTTGTTGTTCAAGAATATTTTGCACTGTTTTTGACATAATTGTTTATAATGAAAAATTTCTCTGTGTTCTCCGTGACTGTGGCTACTTTTTCAACTTTTATCGGCCACTGAAATCCGGCGGGCATGGAGAAACGCAAAACACCGGAGACAGACGCCTACAAAGTTATTTTCTTATTTTTTTATGGCAAAAACATATGATGCACAAGACTCAAGTACAGTCCGGACGGATCTGACGCAAAACCTTAAGGCTTTTCGGCACCCGGCCCAGATGATAGGGGACGAATTCTTCCAGTACCTTCAACCCTTCCTTGATTGCCTGCCCGGTAAACCTGATCCTGGCGGCCTTTTTCAAATCACCGCCCTGGAGCCATAAGAGCTGTTTGACGGTCCCCTTTGAAAGCCATATGCGCCTGGCGGCAGACCTGTTTGCACATTTTTTACAGACAAGACCACCCTGCACAAGATCAAAAGCAATTTCATCATCCGGGACCTTATCCGTTGCAATTCGGCAAACACTGCAGTGGGAGAAATTCGGCGCAAAACCGGACAGTGTCATAAAGCGAATTTGGAACAAAATACTCAGCTCCGAATCACCAACAATGCCTCGGTCCAGTTCTCCCAGAACATGCTGAAGCAACCGGAACAGATCCATGTTCTCCTGTCCCTCCTCCACCCAGTTGTTGATCAATTCGGACCAGTAACTGGCATAGGCGGTTTTTTGTATATCATACCGTATTTTATAAAAAGGCTGAAGTAAAGCCGCCTCCTGCAGAACAGGCAGCCCTTTGCCCCGCCCCGATTTACACACAACCTGCAAAACAGAAAAAAGCTCCAGCATACCGGCAAACCGCTTAACGCTTTTTTTTGCATATTTGGCAACAGCCGAAACTTTACCCCGGTCAGTCGTTAAAAAAGTTACCAGGATATCATAATCGCCCAAATCCATTCGGCGCAGCATGATAGCGGGTGTGGAGAAACCGGGCATGGATCATATTCCAAGAAAAACAGTTGCAATTTTAAAATAGAAAAATACACTGATAATATCAATTGCGGTTGTTACAAATGGCCCCGTGGCAACCGCCGGATCAATGTTGAACCTGGCAAAAAGCATGGGCACCAGAGAACCCACCAGAGCGGCAATGGTCATTGAGCAGATAACCGAAAGGCCGACCGCAGCAGCCAGGGCGACCTGACTGTATTGCATCTGGGCGACCAGGCCGATAAGAAAGGCATATACAAGTCCTAAAATAAGCCCGACGGCTATCTCCTTGGAGACAACCCGCCAGATATCCCTGACATTCAGCCGCCCCGTGGCAAGCCCCCTGACGACAATGGTTGAGGACTGTGTACCGATGTTGCCTCCCATCCCCATAATCACCGGAATAAATGCCGCCAGATAGGTGAGGCGGTGCAGGCTTTCCTCAAATCGTCCGATAATAAAAAAAGCAACAATCCCGCCGATACAACTGGCAAAAAGCCATGGCAGACGGATTCGAGTGCTCTTCAACACCGTCTGGGTTTCGACAAACTCCTCCCCCACACCGGCCATTTTCAGGATATCTTCGGTGGCCTCCTGCCTGAAAATATCGATAACGTCGTCCACCGTTACAATTCCCACAAGCTGATTATTCTCATCGACCACCGGAACTGCCAGGATATCGTAGCGGGCTACCAGTTTGGCCACCTCTTCCTGATCCATATCCGTTAGTACCGAAAAAACATCCGTGGCCATAAACTCTTTAAGGGGTGTTTCAGGAGGAACAACCACAAGCTGGCGCAAAGAACTGACGCCCACCAGCCGGTTACGTTCATCAACAGCATAAAGATAAAACGGCATTTCAACATCAAGGTGCTCTTTTTGAAGCGATTCGATAGCCTCCCGGGCTGTGGTATCTTCCCGCAGGGCAATAAAATCAGGCACCATGATGCCGCCGGCAGTATCGTCTCCATAACGAAGCAGTCCCTCGACCTCGTCCGAATCCTCCTTTTTCATCTTGTCGAGAATAAGATCGGAGGTCTCCTCCGGCAGACGGGCAATCAGGTCGGTAACATCATCGTTGGGCATATATTCGAGGATGTTAACGATCTCATCCAAATCAATGCCCTCAATCAGATCAAGAAAGATATCCTCATCAAGCTCGCTGAAAAGGATCCCTTTTTGCTCGATATCCTCAATCAGGTCAAAAAGCTTGAGCTGATCTTGAGTCGACAAATAATAAAATACACGTGACAGATCAGCAGCATGCGTTTTATTTACAATCTTACGCAAATGGGAAATCGCTTTGCGCCGCATAAGCCTTTTGATGCTTTCGGTCAGTATTCGATTGCGATCACTTTCCATGGCAGTTGTCCGATATTCGTCAAATTAAAAGATGAAATAAAGAATCCTGGCCCAAATGACCAATTTTTTCAGGGTAGCTGAATATTGACCATCCGCCCTCTCTTGCCCGAAACTCTCACCGGTTTACCATCCAGAAGCAGTTTTACACCCGGTGCGCTGCCGATCAGCAGATTAAAACCGGATACCGCCTGAATCACCAACCTGTCCTGGGGAACCAGATGGTACACATCAGGAGTTCCGCTATCGACGATAACTTTCAACCAGGTTTTCTCAGATACCGTCACATCCAGTGTCAGTGGTGTTGCCGTCTTACCACTGCCCGGTTCTTTCACGGTCATACCACCGTCGGATGCCTTTATGTTGCCGGCATCATTCATGGGCGATGCCGTGCCTGAACTAATTTGGGCCGGAGGAGATTTGGCCGGCATAAGAATGACTCCCCCGACAAATATTGCAATTAAGGTTGCCAGAACAGCCAGGGCAATCATCGGCCGCGGCCCGCCCCCGGTCACAAATCGAAACCTTCCGCCCTTTGCTGTTTCTGCTTTACGGTAAGCCTGGTAATCTGTCAGATATCGCCTTACCGCATCTTCGGCATCTATTCCAACAACTTTGGCATACTCACGGATAAACCCATTGACATATACCTGTGCCGGCAAACTGGCATACGCTTCTCTTTCAAGTAAAAGAAGCATGTCTACCGTGATGTGGGTTTTTCGGGAAATTGCCTCCAGGCGGATGGCCTTTTCCAAGCGCCTGGTCTTTATGTAACTACCAAAAGACAAATCGTCGTATTCAAAGCCCATGACCTTTTACCTACACATCATCCGCATTCCAAAAGAAACGCAAAAACAGATACATTTTTCGAAAAAAAACACTGAAAACAAGTAAAAAAAACAAAATCGGAATACTTAGGGCCTTGAATCGATAATCACTACCGGATGATCTTTATATGCGACCGTTTGCGAAGGTTTTCCAGCCATTCTTGAAATTTTTTATCAACGATTTCATTAAATAATTTCTGTTCAATCTCGGGAGACGCTTCTTCCATGGATTTTGCCCCCACCCTGGCATTTTTCTGCACTAAAAATATCTGATAGCCCTGATCAGTATCCAGAATCTCTGTCATTTCACCGGCCGATAACCCGTCGATGGCTTTCTGAAGTTTCGGAGCGAGTGCATCAATTCTGAAAAATCCGAGGTCACCCCCTTTGGAAGCCTGCGGGGCCTGCGAAAAGGCCATGGATAAATTTTCAAAACTTTCTCCATTTTCTATCCTTTTATGCACTGCTTCCATTTGAGCGTAAACGGCCAATTTCTCAGCTTCACCAACGCCTGCGGGAACCTGCATGAGTATATTTTTTAAATAAACCTTCCTGGTTCCGCTGTATTGCTCTTTATGGCTATCATAAAAAGCCTTGATATCACTCTGGGTGATAACGATTTTCGATTGAACTTCGAAATTAATCAGCTTCTTTCTTAAAATTTGTTCCCTGATGTTCTCCCGCAGTTCTTCAAGGGTCTTGCCGTCGTTTTCCAACGCCTTGTTTAAATCTTCGGCAGTATAAAAATTTGATTCCTTGATCCGTTCAATGGTATTATCAATCTCTTTCTCACTGATCATGACATGCGAATTTTTTATTTGCTGATCAATGAGTTTACGCTCGATCAACTGTTTAAGGACACTTTCGCGAGCTTTGAAAACCATCTCCTGCTCTTTATCAGGCGCATAGCCATAGGCTTTAATTTTTTCCAGGTAAGGGCCAAATGAACGATTTAGTTCAGACAGCAGTATAATATCGTCGTTCACCACCGCCGCAATACGGTCCACGATTTTGGCGGAAACAGATACTCCGGGCAGTAATAATAATAGCATGCACAAAAACGTGCAACCTGTCAGGACGTTATTTTTTTCTTTAATAAATTTTGTAATCATATGTAATATTTCAACTCATTGAAAATAATGGTTTCAAAAAAAATCTCAATGTCCAGATCTCAGACAAAATCAAAACCCATTTGCGTAACCCCATATAGTTTTGAATTGGTGTACATCCTGATTTCTCCCTGTTTTGGAATTTGAAATTTTCATCATTGTCATTTTCAGGGTTACGTTAACGCCCTTAGGTGGTTGAGCCGGTGATTGGACATCACTCGGAAACAGTTCCAATATCCGTATCTACTTCCGGTGAATCGGCCATCTTGTCCCACAAAGAATGGTTAATCTTAATTTGATATTTTTGATACAATTCTTTTATCCATGGTTGATAAGCCTGTACCGCCTTATCCCGTCTCAATTTCGAAACTGTCGCAAGATCGATTCCGCCGCCCCCTTTTTCGTGCCCTGCCCTTTCATTGCCACCAATGGGATGATCATTATAATAAGCCCTGACATCCTCGGGAGTTATCAGTACCCGTTCCTCCAACTCTTTTGCAATTACTTTTTTCATGAGCATGTGCCGGCGCAATCTTTCCCGCCAGGCCTTAAAAAAAATTGCATTTTCGAGCAAGGCCTTATCAAAGGTATTCTCCGGATAAGACTTCTTTGTATTCAAAATTTCAGTTTCAAGTTCCGGATCTGAAACCGTGATATTCAGCTCCCTTGCTCTTTCAAGTAAAATTAATTCTTCCGTAAGCTGGTTGAGCATATGCAACCGTGCCGCTTCAAATTGATGCGAATCAGGTTCGGCCCCGTCATCATTGCCGTACCCTGCCATATCAAAGGCCTGGTTGAATTCATCTTCGGTCACCACGCTGTTACCGACCTGTATTAAAATTTCAGCCATGTCGCCGGCACCTGAATCGCTGCAGCCGGCCAGACCAAAGCCGATAAGAAGAACCAAAATTAAATCTTTAAATCCGCAAATTTTCGTGCCGGGCAATTAGGGTATCTCTCTTGGATCGTATGCCTTCATAAATTCAACGCCAAAGGGTTGAAGGTTGTATCTTAATTCTAAAATTCGTATTTTTTATGCCAGCCTATGCGTACCGCACGCAGACAGGTCCAAAAACAAATGACAAACAACTATTGGTTTTGATCATATTGAAGATTTGGTTGTAATCCGGAGCAAACCCAAAAAAACACCGTCAACTCTGCAACCAAACGGCACCTATAAAAGATTAAATATTAACATGTTGGGCAATTTCTTGCAAGATATTTTTGGTCTGAAGTAAAAGTCCGCCAGGGCTGTCGGGAGTTAATGCAGCCTTAAACACATTCTTCGAAGTCAATGTAAAACTTTTTTTCCGGGCCATAACCATATCGACAATTCCAAGCGGATTTTTCTGATGAATCTCCGAAAAATAAAGAAACAGTTGATGATGCATCAAATCGAGTCTTTTTACCCCCGCTTTGACGGACAACACCTTAAGCATAATTTTTAAAAGCAGATTGGCACCTTCCCTGGGCAGCGCGCCGTAACGGTCAATCATTTCAGCTTTAAAATCCGAAATTTCCTTTAAGGCCGTCATCCTGGCCAAGCGCCGGTAGGCAACCAGTCGCTGGTCAATGTCGCTTACGTACGATTCCGACAAAAAAGCGGACATGGGCAGATTAATTTCCGGCTCCAGATCTTCACAAACCGGTTCCCCCTTCAACTCGGACATCGTGTTTTCCATGAGTTTCAAAAACATATCATAGCCCACGGCTGCGATCTGACCGGACTGGGATTCTCCAAGAATCGTCCCGCCCCCCCGTATCTTCAGATCATTCATGGCAATTTGAAACCCCGAGCCTAAATCACTGTGTTCCATCAATACTTTCAAGCGTTTCCGGGCGTTTTTACCCAGGGTGCTTTCATCCGGAATAAAAAGGTAGGCATAGGCCTGCTCATCCGAGCGTCCGACCCGCCCCCGCAACTGGTATATCTGGGCCAGTCCGAAACGATCGGCCCGATTGATTAAAATAGTATTGGCCGAAGGAATATCAAGACCCGATTCAATAATAGCCGTCGTGACCAGCAGATCAATTTCCTTATTCATGAACCGCAGCATCACCTTTTCCAAATCGTCCTCATGCATGCGGCCGTGGGCTACATCAAGACGGACCTTGGGCACTATTTTCTGCAAATGGCCAGCCATCCGTTCAATACTGTGGATATTATTATGGACAAAAAAAATCTGTCCGCCTCTTTTTAGCTCATTGCGAATTGCTTCGCCGGCAATCAGGTCTTCAAATTCTGAAATATAGGTAACAATTGCATGACGATGTTCAGGAGGGGTCGAAATAATGCTGATATCCCTCACACCCATCAGAGACATGTGCAGTGTCCTGGGTATGGGTGTGGCCGTCAGAGCCAGAACATCCACAGTATCTCTGATCTTTTTAAGTTTTTCTTTTTGCTTCACACCGAAACGCTGTTCTTCGTCAAGAACGATCAGTCCTATATCCTTGAAGCGGATATCCCGTGATAAAAGCCGATGAGTTCCCACCACGATATCTACTTTGCCGCTATTCAGTCCACTGATGGTCCTGCGTACTTCCTTTGAAGATTTAAACCTGCTCAGGCAGGCAATATTGATGGGAAATTGTCTGAAACGATCGGTAAAGGTAGCAAAATGCTGTTCTGCCAGCACTGTTGTGGGCACTAGAACAGCCACCTGTTTTCCCTCATTAACCGCCCAAAAGGCTGCCCGCAGGGCCACTTCTGTTTTTCCATAGCCCACATCTCCACACACCAGCCGGTCCATGGGCGTGGGTTGGGACATATCATACAGCACGTCTTCAATGGCCTTGAGTTGGTCGGAGGTCTCCTCATAGCCAAAACCGATTTCAAAATTATGAAAAGTCGCTTCGTTAACCCTGTAGGCATGCCCCTTTTTCACCTTCCTCGCGGCATAGAGTTTGAGTAAATCACCGGCAATTTTTGCTACCGATTTTTTCACCTTTGCCTTAACCCGACCCCAGGATTTTCCACCCATTTTATCCAGCAGAGGCATAATTCCGTCCACACCCATATATTTCTGAATCATACTCATTCGATCCACCGGCAGATACAGCTTGTCATCATCCAGATAGCAAATTTGAAGGAAATCATTGGTGGTGCGGCCCAGTTTCAGTTTAACCAGGCCCTGGTAACAACCGATCCCATGGTCTGCATGAACCACAAGATCATCTTTTTTCAGATCTTCCAACCCCAGAAATCGTGTTTGCGCCTTGGGCTTGGATGGCCTTTTCCGGGTTCGGACGTTGCCGAATATCTCTTTTTCGGTAATCAGTGCCAGGGCTTCATCGCCCCAGATAAAGCCTCCGGAAACCTGACCAATGCAGATAAAAATCATTCCCATGGCGCGTCTTATATCCGGGAAATGGTCCAGAATCCCGGGACTGATTTTGTAGGGTTTTAAAAGCGCTTTCAGCCTTTTTGCCTGGGAATGTGTTTCGCAGGTCAAAATAACATCACGCCGAATGTTTTTTTGATCGTCAATCCAGTTGACCAGAGGGGCAAACAGCTCTCCATAGCTTGTTCCCGCCTTTGGCTGGACCGTAGGCCCGGGGCTGCTTTCAACATTTACCGCGAATTGATGGAGGTGTTTGCCAAAGAATTCCGCATGGCCGGCAACCGGCAGCATACGGGCCATTGCCACCTTGCCTTTGGACAACCGTTGTTTCAGTTCGGCCCATTCCAGATAAAGATCCCGGGGCGTAACACAAAAATTGCCGGCCCGGGATGAAGCGAGATAATTCTCTACCGTCTGATCCAGCAGATCTCCGGCTGCATTTTCAAGCTGTGCAGGTTCGATCACCATGTGAACGGTCCCATGCGGAATATAATCAAACAAAGTGCTAAGTTCCGGGTAAATCATGCTCATCATGCTTTCGATTCCCGGGAAAATCCCCTCATGCTTTATCCTGTCAGTCAGTTCTCTTACCCGGGTTACCGGTATGGGAAGACTGGCCGCCCGTTTTCTGATTCGGCTGATAATATGCTCAAGTTCCGCTTTGGGCAAAATTATTTCCCGTGCCGGCAGGACCACCGCTTCATGAATTTCCTTTATGGTCCGCTGATTGACAGCAGAAAACAACCCGATGGACTCTACCATGTCCCCGAACAGATCAATTCTCAGGGGATCGGGATAAAGCGGTGAAAACAGATCAAGTATCCCACCCCTTACGGAATAGTCACCCGGTTCCTCAACAATTGCCGACCGGACATAACCGCCGGCATTCAGTTTCTCGATCAGACTGTCACGGTCAAGCTCTTCCCCTGATATAATAAGCTCCGCGTAACTATTCAGCACTGGTTTGGGGACAACTTTCTGAAGCAGCGCATCAACGGTTGTAACAATTAGAGGCGGCTTTTGAACGGCAAGCATCCGGTAAAGAGCCCGGATTCGGTTTGCGGCGGTTTCATTGTGATAGGCTAAAATTTTAAACGGTAAAATATTATACGGCGGAAAATAAATAACCGCATCCCTGTCATTTTTCAAAAAAAACCGAAGATCTTCAACAAAAATCTCGGCTTCTCTGGCCGAAGACAGTACGGCGCAGACAGGTAATTTAATGCTTTTGAATAGCCGGGCCGCCCAATAAGCACGGCCGCTTGAGCTTAATCCCGTGCAGTCAACACCGTATTCGGAAGCCTGAAATTCATCAATTAATGCCTCGAGTGATATTTTCTCTTGATTTTGCTTTAGTTGCACAGTATGAATATGTTCCATTGCGCCGGCGTAGCTCAGATGGTAGAGCAGCTGATTCGTAATCAGCAGGCCAACGGTTCAAATCCGCTCGCCGGCTCCAAAGATTTAAAGGGGATATCGGTCAGTTTCAGCCGAATCCCCCTTTTTTTAACTACAAAAACAAGCCTCCCTCATCCGGATTTCACTTCCGATTATCTTAACTCTGAAATTCGTGTTTTTTGTGTCGAAAAACAAATGACAAACAACTATTGGTTCTGATTCTATTTGTAATTTAGTGCTTATAATTTGTTATTTGCGGCGTACGGCTTTTTCAACAGCACCGGGGTATCCAGGTTAAAATACATTTTTGTGCTTTCGGCAGACCTTGACGGCCAGGGACGCAAAAAAATAGCTTCAACCATACGTCAATACTCATAAAAACAATTGTTTATATCTGACAAAGGCAGAATCAAACGGGAGGGCATTATTAAATTACACGTATTGGGTATCACATAACAACCGTGGGCCAAAAGAAACGCTTTGGTTTTATTTCCACCTAACAATCAAAGAGATCGTCATCTTCATCGCTGTCGACATCATCGGCGTCATCGGCGTCATCGGTATCATCGGCGTCATCGGCGTCATCGGCGTCATCGGTATCATCGGCATCATCGGTATCATCGGTATCATCGGTATCATCGGTATCATCGGTATCATCGGTATCATCGGCATCATCGGTATCATCGGCATCATCGGTATCATCGGCGTCATCGGCGTCATCGGTATCATCGGTATCATCGGTATTATCGGTATTATCGGTATCATCGGTATCATCGGTATCATCGGTATTATCGGTATCATCGGTATCATCGGTATCATCGGTATTATCGGTATCA
>CAYQNS010000070.1:0-18377 GCA_964418755.1 uncultured Desulfobacteraceae bacterium | reverse complement strand
TTGGCTCCCCAGCACGGATTCGAACCGCGGACACAGTGGTTAACAGCCACTTGCTCTGCCGACTGAGCTACTGGGGATCAATAGGTTTTTTTTGTTGGCGGCCATACCTCCGCCGCCCAACTAAAGCGCTTTAATTAGACAACTCTGCTCTTAAAGTCAAGTGAAAAATTATCTATTTGTTAAAATTTATCAATTTCAGCGAAAGCTCCTTCAACTGGGCCTTGACCGCCTCCGAGGGCGCGTCGGTCAGCAGGCATGCGGCCCGCTGGGTTTTGGGAAAGGCAATCACTTCCCGGATGGACGATTCCTTGCAAAGCAGCATGACAAGACGGTCGAACCCGAATGCGATGCCGCCGTGGGGCGGAGCCCCGTATTCCAGGGCTGAAATCAGAAAACCGAATTTTTCAGCATAATCGTCCGGGGTCATGCCCAGGGCATCGAACACTTTCTCCTGAAGGTCTTTCCGGTGAATACGGATACTGCCGCCGCCGATTTCAAAACCATTCAACACGAGATCGTAGGCCCGGGATTTTACGGACAAGGGGTCCTCATTCAGCTTGTCGTAATCCTGCTCCAGGGGTGCGGTAAAGGGATGGTGCAGAGCCTGATACCGTTTTTCCTCTTCATCGTATTCAAACATGGGAAAATGGGTGACCCATACAAACTTGAATTCATCTTTATTAATGAGCCCAAGTTTCTCCCCGAGGTGATTCCTCAGATGGCCCAGGGCGTCGTTGACGATTTTAGGCTGATCAGCCACAAAAAAGATCAGGTCTCCGGGTTCCATGTCGATCTGTTCTTTGAGCTGCTGTTTTTCCGCATCGGTAAAAAATTTGGCAATGGGCGACTGCCAGGCATCCTCCCGGACCTTGATCCAGGCCAGACCCCTGGCCCGGTATATGCTGGTAAAATCGGTCAGATCATCGATCTGTTTGCGGGAAAAACCGATGCATCCTTTGGCATTCAGGGCTTTGACGATGCCGCCTTTTTTGACGACGCTGGAAAATATCTTGAATCCGGAATCTTTGACAATGTCCGAGACATCCTTTAATTCCAGGCCGAACCGCATGTCCGGTTTGTCCAGGCCAAAGCGGTCGATGGCCTCGTCATAGGTGAGACGATCAAAGGGCGGTGTCAGCGTTTTTTCCAGGACATCCTCGAACAGGGCGGAAATCATGCTTTCGGAAATCTGCATGATGTCCTCCTCCCCCGCAAAGGACATCTCTATATCGATCTGGGTGAATTCCGGCTGGCGGTCGGCCCGCAGATCTTCATCCCGAAAGCATTTGACGATCTGGTAATATCGGTCAAATCCCGATATCATCAACAGTTGTTTGAAAAGCTGAGGCGACTGGGGCAGGGCATAAAACTGGCCCGGATTGACGCGGCTGGGAACCAGGTAGTCCCGGGCTCCTTCCGGCGTGCTTTTGGTCAGCATGGGGGTCTCAATATCGAGAAATCCCTGTTCGTTCAAAAAGCTGCGTACCGATGCAGCAGCCCTGTGTCTCGTGATAATGTTTTTCTGCTGCAAAGGCCGGCGAAGGTCCAGTTGACGGTATTTCAACCGCAGGCTTTCCGATACATCGACATTATCTTCAATGAGAAACGGCGGGGTTTTAGATGGGTTCAGGATGCGCAGTTCAGTGATCATTACTTCGATTTCGCCGGTTTTCAACTCCGGATTGATCATGCCGTCGGGCCTGTGTGCCACCGTTCCTTTAACACCGATAACATATTCGCTGCGAAGGGCGTGGGCTTTGGCATGGACCGTAGCATTCACCTCGGGATTGAAAACCACCTGGGTAATGCCTTCCCTGTCCCGCAGGTCCACGAAAATAACACCGCCGTGGTCCCGTCGGCGTTGTAACCAGCCCATCAGTACGACCTGTTTCCCAATATCTTTGGCGCCCAGCTCACGACAGTGATGGGTGCGTCTCATTTCTCCGAGTACGTCAGTCAATGGATTGACTCCTTTTCAATTTTTTTTGAATATTTTCCACAACATTATCCAGATTTATGGGCGTCTGCTCTTTTGTCAGCATGTTCCGCAAAATAGCGGCGTTTTCCTCGATTTCCCGGTCGCCGAGAATCAGTACATATTTCGCTCCCAGGCGATCCGCCCGTTTCATCTGGCTTTTCAGGCTCTTGCCGGTAAGATCCATTTCGCAAACCACTCCGGCAAGACCCAGGGCGCAGGACCATTCAAAAGCCAGGGCACTGCTCTTTTCTCCCAAGGCTGCGATAAAGATGGCCGGTTTTTTTTCAAAATTATCGTTGTTCAAAGCCGCTATCTCGGCCAGCCGGTCAAACCCGATGGCAAATCCTGTGGCGGGCATCTGCGGGCCGCCCAGGGCTTTAATCAGGCCGTCGTACCGGCCGCCGCCTGCCACTGCACTCTGTGCTCCCAGTGCGCCCGTATGGATTTCAAAGGTTGTGCGAGTGTAGTAATCAAGCCCCCTGACCAGTAGCGGGTCAATGGTAAAAGGCACCTGCAGGGAATTAAGACCGGATTTGACGGCCTCGAAATGGTCACGGCATTCAGGGCATAAATGGTCGATGATCGAGGGTGCCCCGGTCATGGCCTCTTTACAGCCCGGCACCTTGCAGTCCAGCACGCGCAGCGGGTTTTTGTCTTTTCGCCGGATGCAGTCCGAACAGAGACGATCTCCAGTCGAGTTTATGAAATCCGTCAGGGCCGATTTGAATCGGGGTCGGCATTCGGGGCATCCCAGTGAGTTAATATGGGCCTGGACATCGGAAATCGACAGTCGTGTGAGCAAGGTGGTCAGCAAGAATATCAGTTCAACGTCCACCAGAGGTGATTCAATACCGAAAACTTCCAGATTGATCTGGTAAAACTGTCGATAACGGCCTTTCTGGGGCCTTTCTCTTCGAAACATGGGACCGATGGTGTAAAATTTTCGGACCGGATCGGAAGCATGCAGCTTGTGCTGAATATAAGAGCGGCAGATTGATGCAGTGGCTTCCGGCCGCAGGGTAATCAGGTCCCCCTTGCGATCCGGGAATGTGTACATCTCTTTTTCGACAATATCCGTATCTTCACCGATGCTTCTTGCAAAAAGTTCGGTCCGTTCCATGATTGGTACCCGGATCTCTTTGTATCCGAAATCCTGGAAAAGCGTGACGGCTGTTTTTTCGATATGCTGCCATAATTCTACTTCTCCGGGGAGGATATCCTTGAATCCTCTGATCAACTGTATCATTTGTAAATCCTAAGCAATTGTACGTCTTTGAGTAAGTGATGATGCATAACCGTAACTCAATATTCTAATTTACATAATATAGTCAACAGTAATATTTCAGGTTTAGCCTTTTTGAAGGGAAGAGGGAAGCTTTGTTCATGCAGCATGGCTGCAGGTTTTTTCCGGTCATCCGGTTTGCCATGCTTTTCCTCCGACATGGGTATCAAGCTTGCTGCAGCCATCGCAGAGACGGCAGAGCCCGTTCTGCAATCTGAATCCGCGGCCCTTACGTTTGATTTTTTGTCTTGCTTTTTTGAGGTACTGTCTACATTATCGGAAACGGAAAATATTTTTTACGAGTGCATCCGGTTTGATAATTTGGATACTAAGAATGCAGAAAAATGTACCTGGTAAAAATTTTGGCGGAATCGGTTTTGTCGGGCGTATTATCGAAGATTTGAAGCTGCTGGCGCTGCTGATTCGAGACTATGTCACAGGCCGCTATCGGAATGTTGCATGGGGGTCTCTGACTGCTGTTTTGCTGGCGATTTTATATGTCTTAAACCCGTTTGATTTAATTGCAGACTGGATACCGGGATTGGGCCAGCTTGACGATGCTGCCATCATAGGAATCTGCCTGTATGTGATTGAATCGGACTTGCAAAAATATAAGGAATGGAAAAACTTTGACGATTCGAATAATTCATAATCCATTGATATGGTTTTGTTACGCAAAATTAGATTTGTTGTTTGAAAGATTATGCAGCAAGGGAAGTTAAAATGGCGGTCAAACGTATTGAAATAAAGCCGTTTAGCTGGGTTCATCCCCAATTGGCAATTATAAGCCGATGTGATCTTGATATCTACATGGGGGAAAAGAATACGGTGGTGATTGCCTCTCAGCCTGAAGATATTGAGGGTGCCGGTATCAACGTGACCGATGGCGCCGTGCTGATCGCTTTGTCTGTCATGAGTAAATACGGATTTTTGCCCGACAGGCTGATCTGGATCGAGCACTATCCGCCGGGAACCAGGGGACGGGATAAACCACAAGCAACCCATGAGCGGCTGTGGTTTGTCTATAGCGACGGGGAACTGAGCATTGACCGGCGAAATAAAATTGAAATCGCTTCTGTGCGGGCATTTGCAGACGAGCCTGATACACCCGACGCTACCGATAGAGCATAATCAATATCGGCGGTATAAAAATACTGGCGATAAACAGGATGCCTTCAATGGATTTCAGGGTTTCGAGCGGGGATTTGCCCTGTTTTCGAAGCTTGAAGTATTCCGACAGATATCCCAGCCCCATTACCAGCCAGAGTGTCAAAAGTGCTACAATAATTGTAATTGTGTTCATGTTTGATCTGTTTTCCGGGTTTTTAAAAAATCAGGCTGCAAAGTTTGATATTTTTACAATATGTCTTATTTATTTACATAGCGTTTGCGGATCCATCATTGAGCGCATATTTTTACATATTTTCAGCGCAATGATATTGTTCTTTTCATTACAGGGAATTTTATGCGGATGCAAGTCCTAAATCGTTCGGTAGAAGCAATTTTACGACAATGGTTTTTAATATTTTTCAACTTGGTGAAGGTACCGATGGTAGAGGATTGACAGATTTATACGCGATTCATGTCAATGAAAAATAGCGGCATTAAGATATAAAGGAGTACTATATGGGGTGGTTTGGAAAAATTGTCGGCGGTACAATCGGTTTTGCTTTGGGAGGACCCTTAGGGGCGGTTGCCGGGGCTGCCTTTGGTCATGCATTTGATAAGAATGGTGAAACCAAGTACCTTGGACAAAGGCCGGGTGGCCGGCTTTCCATGGGCGAATCCGCCCAGATGACTTTTTTTGTGGCTACCTTTTCAATGCTGGCAAAAATAACCGGCGTCGACGGCCGCGTCTCCCGGGAAGAGATCGACAGCATTGAAAATTTTATGCGGCAGGACCTGAATTTGAGCCCCGGGAGCCGACAGGCCGCGGTTAATATTTTTCATGCTGCCGGTGATTCGCACCAGACCTTCCAGGATTTTGCGGCTCAGTTTTATAATGCTTTTCAATATCAACCCAGGCTTCTGGAGATGATGGTCGATGTCCTGCTCAAGGTGTCCGTTTCCGATGGTAACCTCAGCGATACGGAAGAACGTCTGATTCTATCGGCTGTTAATATTTTTGGGTTCAGTGATGAAACCTATCGGAAACTGCGATCAAAATATGTCGCGGAATTTGAAAGATACTATGCGGTTTTAGGGTGCAGTCGCAGCGACTCGGTGGAACAGATAAAAAAGCAGTATCGCAAACTTGTGTTTGAGTACCATCCGGACAAGATCATAGCAAAGGGGCTGCCCGATGAGTTTGTGAAACTGGCGCATGATAAATTTCGGGAAATTCAGGAAGCCTATGAATCCATCAAGAAGGAGCGGGGGATAAAATAATTCCCACAATCTATTTTTCAATTCCGATTCTGGCCTGAACACCTTTGTGATAGTAATGTTTTATCTCCTTCATTTCTGTTACCAGGTCAGCCCTCTCGATGATTTCCGGAGCAGCTCCCCGGCCCGTCAAAACCAGTTCAGTGTCATCCGGTTTTTTATTGATCAGATCAAGCAGACGCGATACCGGAAACAGTCCGCACGAGACAGCTACATTGGCCTCTTCCATGATGATTATCTGAAAGCGGCCGGACGTCAGCATTCTGTCTATTTTTTCAAGACCACTGAGGCCGGCGGCAATATCTTCCGGTGATGGTTTGCCCTTAATGAATTTTCCGCGTCCGAACTGTTCAATGGTGATTCGATCGGAGAACCTTTCCAGTGCCTTTATCTCGCTGTAGTCTCCTTTTTTGAGAAACTGAGCGATATAGACCTTCATACCGGCACCCGCAGCTCTAAGTGCAAGTCCCAGTGAGGCTGTTGTTTTGCCCTTCCCATTTCCGGTATAAACCTGGACATATCCCCGCATCGTATGGTTCCTTTTTGTTTATCCGTATATTATTTGAAATGCGAAAAAATCTAAACCGCTTTACACTTTGTGTCAACCAAAACATGTTTTTTGGACGGGGCAGGGGAAATTCGTGTAATTGACCGATAGCATTGGAAACACTTTGTTGTGTTGGACGATTTCAACTGAGGCTTGACAAAAGGCTGTTTTAGAAATATTAGTCGGCACTTAACCTGCTAAAATTATAAATGATTGCATAGCAGGAGATTTGATAAAACCAGATCGTAACGGACTATGAGATCTGCAAGCAAAGGGGAAAGATGATAATTCACAAAGCTGAAGCAAGCGTAAAGGGAGAGCGATACAGCGGCGTGGTTTGTTTGACGCTTATCGAAAAAAAAGATGGATGGACCTATGCCATTGATAAAATGGAGGACGAGGATTTTACCCTGACATGGCGGACAAAAACGCCGGAAAAGGCAACCGTTAAACTTCAGGATCTCTACAGCGCCGATGTTTGGGATTTTAAAATTATTAAATTCGAATGAGCAGGGGCCAAAGAGCGGAAGGTAGAAAAACTGAAAGAGGAGGGTGACCAAGTAAATCTGCAGCATGTCTTAATTGAATACTCGGAGCTCAAAACTTTGAGTATTTTTAGCCGGTGGAAACATAAAATTCTATTGTTTTTTTTTAATGAATATTTTATATAACCGCCGATTGGGGGCGTGCAAATTTCAGGGGCAGGTTCCAGGCACCGAACCCTAAAATTGATTTTTTATAATACAGTTTGGCTGAATGCGGATCAACAGATGGCAAGGAGAGGGATAATGCAGAGAACAGGTGTTGTAGTTTTGTGTTTAATGATTGTCTTATTAGCTGGTGGAGTATTGGGTATTGCCGGTGCCGGAGAAAGCGAATCTGAAATGTGTATCCCAATGGGGTCGTTTTCGATTGCCGCGCCTGATTCAGTAGACCCGGGGAGGCCTGCGGTGGAGTTTCCGCATGCAGTCCATTTTGATTACAGTTGTAAAGAATGCCATCATAAGTGGGACATTAAATCCATGATTCAAGGATGTATGACATCCGGATGCCATGATTTGACCGAATCACCGGAAAAACCGGTCAGGCATTTGCAATATACCGACGAGGCCATCCAGTATTATAAATTTGCCTTTCACAAACAGTGTATCGGTTGTCACATTGAGTTGAAACAGCAAAACAGAGTAATGGCCGAAGCGTTGAGATTAAACGATAAAGAGACTCAATTGAGCGCTACCGGCCCTACCGGGTGTAAAGCCTGCCATGCCGTCGAAGAGTAGGTCTATTTTTTAACCGGTGCTTCAGTAGCTTTTTGGTTATTTTATGGTTGTGAGGAGCATACCATCCGTTGGATTTTAACAGACAGATAACCGATGTCGAGCATGATAAAAGGCGCCACATGCGCCTTGATTTTCATTGTCCCGTCCTCATCGGAGGCATGAAAGGGGTAAAAAAGATTACCGATATCAGCCTTGGCGGTTTTTTTGTTGAATTGCCGGGCAATTCGGTTATCAAGAAAGGGATGCTGTTTGATGTTCTGATTAAGCTTCCGACATTGGATGAATATATCAGGACAAAATCAAAGGCGGTGTTCTTGTCGGAAAGGGGAGCCGGCTGTCAGTTTGTTGAACTGCTGCCAAAGCATGAAAGAGCGATTAAGGCATGTATCGACATGTTCGAGGATACATTGCCGATAGCCTAAGCGGATAAAACGGGGCAGGTTCGGCCGATTTTTTATGTATTTTTTTCTAAATACCTATAAAGTCTCGGATTGGTGCAGACTTCATAATATCTTCGGCCCGTAATCCGGATGGTTTTCAGCGTATCGGCAGCAACTTCGGGAATGCGAGCCTCTCGAATAATCAAATTTTGATATTTCCCGGTGATCGTCGGGAATTTCCCCGTATGGATTCTGATTTTGGTATCCTGCAGCCTTGGAATCCGAATGGTGCGTGCTTCAAGATCTATCTCTTCCGAAAGTTTTTCAAAGGCCTGGGTACTCAGTTCGATGCCGTTGACATTATATCTTAAAAACAGATCATCGCTGGTTGCGGATATGGCCTCTTCCCGGGCGGTCTGAAAAACATACAGATTAAAGGGGCGTTTGTTCAGGGCCGCGAGGTTACGCAGCAGTCTGGAGCAGCCCGCCAGGCGGTCTGCAAGGTTGATTGCCGGGGATATCATAATCCGTTTTTCATTGTCGAACAAAAATGTGGGTGGATGGTCTTGGTAGCTGATACCAAGACCTAATTCCAGGGCCGGCAGATGGTGCTTGATGTTCAAAACATTATAGCGTTTCACAATAAGAAGCATTTTCATTGCAAGGCCGCAGGCCAGCCCCACACTGTACCAGCCGCCGGGCGTATCCTGATGTTCAAAGATCGAGAGAATAATCGCATCCCCTTCGATAAACACTTTTCCCGCACCATATTCGGACAAAATAAAATTGATAGGATCAAAAAGGTTAAGGCTGAAATAAGACGCCGGGTTCAATCCCCGTTTTCTCATCTGACTGGTGATGTCCGTTGATCCCCGTACGTCGGCTTTGAGGATGACATGGTTTATAATCGGTTTTTCTTCTATAACATATTCATGTGGCAGCAGAAAATCGTGCAGCGTATGGTTGGCCCGGGAGAGGTTGATGATTTTATCTTCCTTGGCCAGGTTAATTTGATCCATGGCCCGGCGGATCAACTTGAAATTGTGCAGGTCCCGGTGATAGCGCGCAAAGTCATTCAAAAAGCGAATCAAATACGCTTTCTTCTTGCTGTCTCTCATGCCCTTGAGTGTTTTGGTTTTGTTTTTTAAGGGTATGATCGAAAAGGTTTTATTGTAAAATCCTTCCAGCCGCCTGAGTTGCTGAATAATCGTTTTCCTGCTTCTGCGGATTATCAAAAATTGCAAAATCTGCTGGGGGGACAGGGGCGGACAGTATTCAAGGTAGATCGGCAGAATTTCATAAGCGGCGGATATCCTTTTGATCAGACCGGTTTTTGTAAAAAGTTTGTAGATATGAGCCAGCAAGGTCTGTTGCCTGCGGCATTGGCTGGTGATTTTTTTTATTTTTTCTTTAGGCCCATCTTTTTTTTTAAGAAATTTTATTTTTTCTTCGGATTTGAAAAAATTAAACAGAATATCGATATTGTCCAGATGTTTGATCCACCGGCCTATCTGCGTGTCGATCCGGTTTTGTTCCGTAAGTCCTTGATCTTGACCGGTTTTGCCGGCGGCAGCCTTTGACGGCTGTTCGGGTATCTGTTCGGTTGCGATGACGGTTTTTAGAAATTTTCTGATCAGGGCGAGTATTTCTTCGTAGCGGTTGGGATCATCAAGACGGTTGCCCATGAGGATATATTCTTCGAGCATGAAAAAATCGTCCAGAGGATGTTCTGCATGCAGGATGGGGTTTTCGAAAAATTCTCTCGGCAGAATAGCGGCCGGACCGAAATTGGCTTCGCGCATCTGTCTTGCCTGATCATTTTGAACATCGATAAACCATCTGAAAATTTCACGTGCGACATTCAGTATGATGGATCTGTGCTCCCGCTGAATGCGGGCGTGTTCGTCTTTGACCCGGATGGTAAAATCCAGATTCTGATGCTGCGACAGTTCATTTTTTCGTGTAATATATGCCAGTTTTTCCACCAGGTGAGTAAATTGGCACCCTATTTCTTCGGTAATGAATTTTACGATTGCAGCCTGCGCCAGAAAATCTATCTGGATTTCACGGTCGGATTTGGCCCTGTTGATGCCCGCAAGCATGATATCGCGGCAAAGCCGCTTAAATTCATCTTTTTCGGTTTGCCATGTTTGTTTTTTTTCCATTCCCAGAAGTAACCCGGCTTTGGCCTGGCGTACGACAAGATTGAAAATGATGTTGCCGGCGGATTTAATAAAGCCGGGGCTCAGGTGCACATCATATCGGATATTATCCACCCCCGGAGTCAGTTTATCCAATGAAAAGTAAAGGGAATAGGTTTTGAGGGGTATGTCCCGTATGTCGGGAGATTTTGAAAAGTATTTGGGTAAGGAAAGCATATTTTTTAAAAAACTCATAATACGTATTTATAGCATTAGACTTTTGTTATGTCCATCTGTTTTGAAATACCCCGACAGAGAGAGAAAGTATAGTTGAGGCACAATCGTTTTAATCACCGGTCTGATTTTCGGCAACCCCGTGCTTTGCGGCCCGCCATCGGCGAGATGGATTAGAAACAGAGGCAGGCAAGGTTGTAATCTGATTCAAGAATCAGACAATGGCCGTCTGTCAGAGCTCCGCAGGTAAATACACTGGGTGCCGTCAGATTCAGATCAAATTTTTGCCCGGGCACCAGGGGAATACAGGGAAAATTGTGATTTTCAGGACGGATAATTTCAGGGCTGTGGCTATGACCCCGAAACAGAATTGATGTCGGATAGTCTGTAAAAAAACGAACAATGTTTTTTGGGGTCATCTGGCCGATCATGGCGGAAAGGCCCAATTCTTCAATAAAAGGCAGAGAGTGCGTAAACAGCAGTGTTCTATCTTTCAACAAAAGGGGAAGATTGCGGAGGTAGTTGACCGTAATGGTGGAAACAGGATCTCCGGTGCGGCCGGAATCGCCCAGGGTCAGGGCATGATCATTATTGCCCTTGACCGCCATTATTTTGTTGTCCCGCATAATTGCTGTGCAGGCATCGGCGGTTTGGGGAGATGTGGAATCGCAAATGTCGCCGAGGTGATAAATACGACGGCAGTTTTGTTTTTTCAAAAAGGCAATGGCGTCAGCCAGTTTTTGTACATGACCATGGCTGTCGGCAATGATGCCTGTTTTTTCCATGGCAACCGGGGCCATGGTGGCTTTTTGGTAATTGTCCTGTGAAGGAACGAGATGTTTTTGCTGGATGGCCTGCATTTTTAATTGCTTTTGTGATTCAGTGGCTTGGAGACGGTTAGCCCAGTAATTTCAGTTGGACAGGCGCAAGGCTGCTTTTTTTGAGCTGCTTTTTTTTTGCTTTTGCCTGTGGACGGCTGGACGATGCCTGAAGTGCTGTGAACGTCTCGGGGGCAAAGCTGAATTTCGGCTGGGATGTCTGAGAGTAGACGGCCTCATAGGTGTTTTTTTCAATTTTGCTGACGGCTTTCAGGCGGTTTAAAAGCAATTTTTTTTCCTGATTGGTGACGACCGGGAAATTGTAATTTTCATTGATATGTTTGAATGTACGACCATTTTCGATCCGGGTGTTCACAAACTCGATATGCCTGTCAAGCCTGTCTGAAGTTCGCTGCCCGGCAATATTGACGATGTCCCGGGTCCGGTCGTGGATGGCGTCGGAAAACTCCGGTTCAATTTCAAACCCGACAGTGTTGCGGCCGGCAGCCATGCCCGCCAGCATCGTCGTTCCGATGCCGAAAAAAGGGTCTGCAACAAGGTCACCTTTGACCGAATACATGTTAATCAACCTGAAGGGCAATTCAAAGGGATAGGCTGCGCTGCGGATTCTGACGGTATCGTCGCGCAACTTCTGGGTAGTGCCTTTGAGGTCCATCCATACATCCGAAAACCACGTGTTACGTTCTTCCCAGAACAGTGCGCTGGCATGGCGATTATGCTTTTCCTGTGCGGTGATGAATTCCCGTTTTCCCCCTTTGCGGACGATGAGAATATATTCGTGTTCCAGGGTTACATAGGCCCCGGCCGGCAGCATGCCCGATCCCATGAATTTGTTGGGAGCATTGGTCTGCTTGCGCCATAAAATTGCCGGCAGGGAGGTGAAACCGATTTCCAGAAGGTGTTGCAGGATGCGGGAATGGTTGGGATACAGCATGAAGTTGCCATTAACGGTTCTGGTGGCATCGCCGATATTGATGCAGGCAAAAGCTCCGTTTTTCAATATGCGGTAACATTCGTTCCAGATTTCGTCCAGCGTTTTATGCATCCGCTTGAATGCATCGTATCCCATGCCGTTGTCAAGGGCCTTTTGGATTGCCGGGTCCTGCTTTATAAACATTTCATCCCACATGGCAATCATGGGGTAGGGCGGTGATGTGACGACCAGGTCGACACTATTTGAGGCCACGGATTGCATGGCATTGGAATTTTGGTAATAGATTTTATAGGTTGTCTGCAATGTCGATATCCTGTTTTTGAACCGGTCCATTGTTTCGGGGCTATCTTTGATATTTACCTTGTGAACTTTCAAGAGCCGCAGATCGCACATATTTCACAAATGCCTGTATCTGTCAATACCGGCAATGGCGGTAAACCGGGGTAAGGTATTAAAAATTGCATATGCAGATCACTCGCTTTTCCGGCGGCCGGATGCGCTATCTGATTTCAAATTTTCAGTTTGGCATCCGGCTTTCAACTCGATAATACATCCCGTTTCGGGGGAAAATGTAAATTTATGAACGAAGCCCGCCCGCTCCTTGTACTTTTTTCAGATTTATTTTATTGTGTATACTCATAATCTAAAAAAACAATTTTAAAGATTGAACCTTATGACTGCAAAGAGATCGGATACTGTAAATTCCAGGGAGTCACAAATACCAAACATCCCCTTGCCCGGGCTTGATGACATGGAAGGAAAAACCATTCCCAAAGGATTGGGGTTTGTTGTTGATGCGCATGTTCATATTTTTCCTGATGAGCTTTTCAAGGCCGTATGGGACTGGTTTGACCGGTTTGGCTGGCCGATTCGATATCGGCTGCGAACACCGGATCTGCTGGAATTTCTTTTTTCGCGGGGGATAGACCATATTGTGGCCCTGCAGTATGCCCATAAACCGGGCATAGCCCGCAAGCTCAATGAATATATGCTTGGCCTGTGCAAAAACAAACCGAATATTACCGGTATGGCTACGGTCTTCCCGGGAGAAGTCGACGCGGCAATGATCCTGCGAGATGCGTTTGATACCGGCTTAAAAGGTGTTAAGCTTCACAGCCATGTGCAGTGCTTCAAGATGGACAGCCCGGCCATGCACGATATTTACGAAGTGTGTTCTCAATACAAAAAGCCCCTGATCATCCATGCGGGTCGTGAGCCCAAGAGCCCGGCCTATCCGTGTGATCCCTATGAAATATGCCGTGCTGACTTTGTTGAAGGAGTTTTACAGGGGTATCCGGATCTTCAGATCTGCATACCTCATCTGGGTGCGGATGAATTTTTTGAATACCGGCGCATGCTGGAGGAATATGATAATCTCTGGGTCGACACGACAATGATTCTGGCGGATTATCTGCCGTGTGACAACCTGCCGCCGCTGGCTTCCTTTCGGAACGACCGGGTTTTGTACGGTACGGATTTTCCCAATTTGCCCTATGCCTGGGACCGTGAAATAACACGGCTTTGCAGACTGGGCATCGGGGAGGAATTTTTAACCCGGATTCTGGGGGCAAATGCGGCCCGGTTGTTTGGTATTTCACTTCCGCAACCTTTTGCAAAATCGATATGAGGTATCGTTATGAAGAAGGAATTCGCATCGATTCGTTACAGCCTGTTAACCAGACTGATTCTGACTGTCGGTATTGTTCTGCTGCTGAGTGTATCCATCTGGGCCTATATCAACATCAATTACCAAAAAAAACGGGTAATGGATGATATCGTAAACCAGACCGACAGGCTCAGCACCACCATAAAACTGGGCACCCATTACAGCATGATGCTGAATTCAAGGGGTGATATCAATCAGATTATTACCAATATCGGCCGGCAGGAGGAAATCCTGGGCATCCGTATTTATAACAAAGAGGGGCAGATTAAATTTGCCGGAAATATCGATGAAATCAGCCGTACGGCCGAACTTGACGCAGAGGTCTGCGTTATATGCCATCAGGCGGCATTGCCGCTGACGGAACTGGATCTGTCCCGGCGGATACGGATTACAGACTCTGATCAGGGGCAGCGGCGCCTGGGCATTATCAGCCCGATCTATAATGAGCCCGGATGTGCAACCGATGCCTGTCATGTGCATCCGCATGATAAAAAGGTGCTGGGCGTGCTTGATGTCGTGGTATCCCTGGCCCAGACCGATAGAGAAATTCTGACCTTTGAACGCGGCATCCTTGTTTTGGCAGGGTTTGTATTTCTGGCCACTTCGGGTTTTATTTTTTTTATTGTCTACCGATGTGTAAAACAGCCCATCAATAACTTGGTGCGGAGTACAAAAATGATCGCCCGGGGTGAACATGTCAGCGAGGATGAGACGGCGCCCAGAAATGAATTGGGGCTTTTAAGTACAGCCGTAAGTGAGATGGGCCATGAGATCCGAAGAAAACAGGATGAGCTTGAAAAGCAGAGGGACAAGTATCAAAAATTGTTTGAACTGGTGCCCTGCATCATTACGATTCAGGACCGCGACTATAAACTGCTGCGCTACAACAGTGAATTTGTCGACAAGTTTAATCCGGCCCCGGGGGATTATTGCTATTATGTTTACAAAGGCCGCAATACGAAATGTGAAAATTGTCCGGTGGAAAAAACTTTTAAAGAAGGGGGGTCCCATTATGGAGAGGAGCAGGGAATCAAAAAGGACGGCAGCACAACTCACTGGGTGGCCAAAACTTCCCCGATAAGAGACCCCGATGGGAAGATTGTTGCGGTGATGGAGGTTTGCCTGGACATTACCCGGAGGCGGGAACTTCAAAAAAGGCTGGAACGATCCGAAAAAAAATACCATTCGATTTTTGAGAATATCCCCATGCCGGTTTTCGTGCTGGATTTGGATACCCTGAATATTCTTGATTGCAACGACTCCATGAGCGGGGTCTATGGGTATGAAAAAGCCGAATTAATCAATAAATGTTTCCTGGAACTGTTCAGACCGACCGACCGAGACCATTATGCTTTTAAGATACTCACATCATCACTGATTGTTCAGGCCAAGCAAAGATGCCGCAACGGCCGGATTATCATTGTTAATATCCGAATTTCTCCAACTGAATATCAGGACCAGCGGGTTTTACTGGCCATAACCAGTGAAATTACCAAACGGCTGGAAACGGAACAGCAGCTTATTCAGTCCGGCAAAATGGCAACTCTGGGAGAAATGGCCACAGGCATTGCCCACGAGCTGAACCAGCCGCTTTCGGTAATCAAAACAGCCAGTAGTTTTTTTATGAAAAAAATTCGTAAAAATGAACCGATTAAGCCGGATATTCTGTTGAGCCTTTCGGAAGAGATTGACCAGCATGTGGACCGGGCTGCTAAAATAATCAACCATATGAGACAGTTCGGGCGCAAATCAAATCTGCGGTTTGAAATGGTTACGGTAAATGATATTTTAAGAAAAGCCATTTCTATCTTCAGCAGGCAGCTCAAGCTGCGGGGCATTGACGTGGTCTGGGAGCTTGCAGATGAACTGCCGCCTGTTATGGGAGAACCGAGCAGGCTGGAACAGGTTTTTATCAACCTTTTGATTAATGCCCGGGATGCCATTGAGAACCGCTGGTCTGATACGATGGTGGACAATTTGCTGGAAATTTCTCCGGAGCAGCGCAGAATAACGATTGGAAGCAGCCTGGAAGACAATATGGTCCAGGTAAGCATCGAAGACACCGGCAAGGGGGTACCACCGGAGATCAGGGATAAAATTTTCGAACCGTTTTTTACGACCAAAGAGGTCGGTAAAGGGACCGGTCTCGGTCTTTCGATCAGCTACAGCATTGTCAGGGAATGCCACGGCGACATCGAAATAATGAACGATAAACGCGGCGGAGCCTGCTTTGTGGTTCGATTTCCCGTTGTGGAAAACAAATCACAGGAAAGATAGAGCACTTCGCTTTCTCAGCATAAACTCATCGATACCACCAATCGTCAATATTCAATCCGGTTCCGGTTTTATCGCAAAATCGTAATTTATATATTGAACAAAACATTATTTTTAGGTAAAATATAAAATTTAGTGTCTATAAAAATCAGGTATACAAAAGATAAATCCGGCTTCGATTAGACAGGATGCAGACGTAACACCCTGCCTGCTTACAACTTGGGGTGCCGAAGTCGGAGATCAGGATTCAGGGCTGCGGGAAACTGTTCTGTTTTCATCAGATGCGGTGAGATTGGGCAGAAAAGATCATTTTTCAATGGAGACGGCTTGTTTCCGCGGTCTTTACAGGAAGGAGAGTAACGAATGCATAATTCAAGTGCCTGGGATTGGGCAACGGCTAAGCGTCTGGTTGCTGATATCGGCGAATGGCGAAAATCATTTGAATGGATTGAAGAGCCGTATGTCAGCCCGGATGGCGAAAAACTGGCCGCTGTCGTCAAGACCGGTGAGATGGAATATGCCGCATGTGTTAATGGCAAGGCGTGGGAAAATAGTTTTGATAAAGTCTGGTATTTAAGATTTACACCGGACAACCGGGCTGCTGCGATTGTGTCGGATACGGGGATGTGGACCATTGCCGTGGATGGCCTTGCCTGGGAAAACAGCTTTGAATATGTCTGGAGCCCCTGTTTCAGCGATGATGGCCGGCATGTGGGGGCGGCCGTTCAAAAGGGCCGAAAATACTATGCGGCCTGCGATGACCGGCCCTGGGCCGAGGGGTTTTTTAATATCAGTAATTTTACCCTGGCACCGGACGGTGGGAAAACGGCGGCGGTGGTTCAGACCGTGGATTTTAAGGAAGGGGAAATATTTAAATTCAAGGAGGGCTGCTATACGGTGGCCGTGGACGGCAAGTCCTGGGAGAATAATTTTGTGAACGCCTGGGAAATCGCCTTCAGTCCGGACAACGCGCATGTGGCTGCCGAGGTGAGAACCTCGTTATACGACTATACCATTGCCGTGGACGGCAAGCCCTGGGATACCTGCTTTTCTTCGATTTGGAAACCATTGTTTGCACCCGATGGCGGCGGCATTACCGCGCCGGTACGGCTGCCCGGCGGCTGGACCCTGGCCCTGGATGGAAAACAGGCTTGGGACCGGACCTTTCTTCAACTGCTGCATCATTTCTACAGCCCGGATGGCAAAAAGATTGCTGCCATTGTATCCCCCCGCTATGGCCGCTGGACTTTGGCCCTGGACGGCACCCCCTGGTCCACTACTTTTGGCGGACTGGTGACAGACGCTGTTTTCAGCGCCGACGGCAACCATTTGGCCTGTCTGGGCAAGGAAGATGAACGCTGGACGGTGGCTGTTGACAATCACCCATGGGATGTCGATTTTGATATGGTCTGGCAGCCGGTGTTCAGTCCCGATGGCCGGAATGTCGCGGTAAAAGCGGAAAAAAGCGGAAAATTTGTACTGGCGGTGAATGGCCGGGTATTTGATACGGTGTATGATTGCCTTTGGGCGCCGGTCTTCAGCCCGGACGGTGAAAAAATTATGGTGCGGGGCATACAGGGTGGATCAGGAACCGGTAAATATTATCGAGAGGTGATCCCGTTAACGAAGATTGCCGGTTGAAAGGAGTGTTGCATCATGCATGATATCTATAATTTTGTCTCGGGTCCCCTGGTATGGATCGCATTTATCCTATTTATCGGTGGAAGCCTGTACCAGCTTATTTCACGGGCGATGCTGGCCAGCAAAAAGGACCAGGCGGTGTATTCCTATATGAGTCCGTTTTTTGCACTGCGATCCATTTTTCACTGGATCATTCCTTTTGGCAGTGTGAATTCCAGAAGTAAGCCGGTTTTTACCATTGCGACCTTCATATTCCATTTATGCCTGATTCTGGCGCCGGTATTTCTGTTTGCCCATGTGGCGCTGATCAACGAAACCTGGGGTATCAGCTGGTGGTTCATATCGGATTCAGGGGCGGACATCATGACGGTTTTGGTGATCCTAGTGTGTCTTTTTTTTCTGGGACGACGGCTGTTCCTGCGGGACGTAAAATACCTCACGTCCGTTTCGGATTATGTTATCCTGGGACTGGTGGCGGCACCTTTTATTACCGGTTTCTGGGCATACCACCAGTTGCCCGGTTACCCGGTCATGATGATTGCCCATATGCTTGCAGGAGAAATTCTGCTGGCCGCCATTCCCTTTACCAAATTAAGCCACATGCTCTTTTTCCCCTTTACCCGCGGGTATATCGGGTCGGAATTCGGTGCCGTCCGGCATGCCAGGGACTGGTAATCTGAAAAAACTGAATATTGAGAATTGAAAACTGAATATATGGAGGCGTAAATATGGCTGAACCTGCATCCATTGAAAAAAGCAGGATCATTGATCAGGGGATCGAAAAAGGCGCTGAAGG
>CAYQNS010000069.1:0-18427 GCA_964418755.1 uncultured Desulfobacteraceae bacterium | reverse complement strand
CCATATTATATCAGCCAGAGGAGAGGATTATCATCCGATTTTTAGCTTGTCAAGAACTTTTGAGCTAACAATTTTAAAAAAATATTTTTTACGAAATTTCGATTTTTGACGAAAAAACCTGACAGTATAATTTAAATTGACAAGTCCGTAAAAATGCTACCGGATGTGGTGCGGGCATGATTCACGAAACCCGTAAGGATACAGTTACTATTGACAATCATCTGTTTTCATCTGCAAACGACCTTTCCGAGGTCTGCTGGGGCCAATCCTTTGATGCCGATGAATTAGCCGCAGCCGGAGAGGATGATATAGCCCTTTTGATGCTGGGAATAAAAGGGGTAAAAAAAGTCCTGTTCGGAGGTTAAGGGGATTGGTTTCCGGGTAAAAGCGTTGCATTTTCATTGATCATCTGCGCAACGGTCATCTTCAACTTTCCCGAAATACCCAGGGCCTTGCGTAAGTCCTTTTCCAGTCGCGCCATCCTGACATAATAGGGGGTTCGATCAAACCTGAAATACTCTTTCGCCCCGCACTGAGAGGTAAACGCATCACACCCGCAGCCATGAACAGCGGGCTGTCCCGGGGTATGAAGCTCATGGGGAATTCCATGCAGCCTGCAGATCATGGGACGCCGGGAATAAAGCAGGCAGAGGCCGTCAAGATTAAGCGGGCACATGAGATGTACCGGTTCCGGGCCTGCAAGGGCTGTGGGCATCTGCCGGCATACGGAAAATGCCAGGTCTGCCGTTGCAGTCCGCTGCTTTTCGACAAGACCGGCCCACCCTGTTATAAGATACAAATATTCCAGCACGGTATGATGATAAAACAGGGTCCGGCAGCAGTTGTCGGAGCACCCCCTGCAGTCAAACCCGTAATAAGCGGCAGCCCGGGTATAAGCATTGTCCATATCGGCATAAATATCTTTCAGAGGTTCCAGAAACGGCTCTGCGGTTTCCCGGTCGTCTATTAAAATTCCCCTGATATTCAACATGATATTGTCCTACACCAACGGGGACGGGAAAAATATTTTGGTGTATAAATTCAGCGCATACTGATCGGTCATACTGGCAATAAAATCACAGGCAACCCGTTCACGGGAATCATCGGGGCCATGGCACTGATCCATCTCCATAACGGCAAGTCCCCGGTCCAGCAGATCGCCATTGTCTATGTCTAAAAAAAAAGAATATAATTCGATCAATATCTTTTTAGCCTTGATGAATTCCTGGTGTACTTTATGAGAATGATAGACATTTTTATAAAGAAATTCGCGCAATCTGGTCATGGCGGAATAAACTGTCTCACTCATATTCAACTGCAATTGGCCATTCACCTCTTTTGTTTGAAAAATCAGGTCCCTGATCATGGAGGTCGCCCGCTGTGAGTGGGTATGGCCCAAAATTTTACTGCACTCTTCGGGCACCTGATCCTTTTGGATCACCCGGCTACGAATGGCGTCATCGAGATCATGATTCAGGTAGGCCATGATATCGGCAATCCTTACAATCCGACCCTCAACAGTTACTGCCAGTTTTACGGAATTATCAGGCATAATCTTGCCATATCCTTTGGAATGTTTCAGAATACCGTCCCGAACTTCAAATGTCAGATTCAATCCCCGGCCGTTTTTTTCAAGCTTATCCACTACCCGCAGGCTCTGCTGCTGATGTGAAAATTCACTGGAATATATCTCTTGCAGCGCTCTTTCACCGCTATGGCCAAAGGGTGGATGGCCCAGATCATGGCCCAGGGCAATGGCTTCCGCCAAATCTTCGTTCACCTGCATGGCCCGGGCTATTGTACGCGCAATCTGGGCGACTTCCAAAGTATGAGTGAGCCTGGTGCGATATTGATCCCCAAGCGGCGACAGGAAAACCTGGGTTTTATGTTTCAACCGTCTAAAGGCATTGCTGTACAAAATTCTGTCACGGTCGCGTTGAAAGGCGGTTCGAACATGATTGGGTTTTTCAGTTCTCATTCGCCCACGGCATTCGGCGCTGAGACAACCAAATGAAGACATGAAATTTTTTTCATGCTTCTCGAAATCCTCGCGTATCGACATAAATCCCTCAACCTCTATGTTGTGGATGGGCCTGCGTATAGCTCAAAAACGATTTTTTATCTAAAATTAATGACAATCCCTTTACAGATAAAAATACAAAAAGTATTTCTATGCATAAAATACACAATTGTAAAGAATTATTTAAGGTTATCAGCAATGAAAAATCACCATCTTATCCTTGGCAGGATCACCAATTGTATTACCGGCGAAGCCCTGGCCGATACCCATGATGAACGCTATCGGCAGAAACTTGCCTGATTGCTTGGCGATACCCCGGGATACCAAAATATGAGCTTAAACCCAGAGACAGAATCACAGCAACCGCCGGTGGGAAACCGGCAGCCGTTTGGGCTTTATTTAAAATCCTATTGTATTTTTGTATTTTTTGCTTGCATTTCTTAATTGCGTTATATATCTTTCCTGCTTCATATACGGATGAATATATTGGTATTAACTATATTTTTGAAAAAAACAGCAACTCAGTTGCTGCTTTAGGAGGTGACAAGCATAGCTATTCCGAGGCGATCAACGCGACCAACCAAAGATAGAACTAGAAAAAACAGAGATATAAGGGCAAAAGAAGTTCGGGTAATCGATGCTGACGGAGAACAGGTTGGCGTCATTCCAATCTATAAAGCCCTGGCCATTGCTGCCGATTTTGGTCTCGATCTTGTAGAAGTTTCGCCCAATGCGAATCCACCGGTTTGTAAAATTATGGATTATGGGCGTTATAAATACGAACAGACAAAGAAATTGCAGGAGGCCAAAAAGAAACAAACGACATTTCAGCTCAAGGAAATAAAGGTTCGCCCCAAAACCGGCGAACACGACCTGCAGACCAAACTGGGACATATCAAGAAGTTTATTGAGAAAAAAGATAAAGTCAAAGTCACTGTGGTGTTCAGGGGCCGGGAAATAACGCTTTCCCAGTTAGGGCGGGATTTATTACAAAAAATAGCTGAAGAAGTCCAGGAAACCGCTGTTGTTGAGCAGTATCCTAAATTTGAGGGACGTACCATGATCATGATCCTGGCGCCCAAATAATTATTATTATTGCATCTTTCTGTTTAAAAACCGCAATAAATCATTTTGGGCAGTGTTGTATTGTTTTTTTTAATTTTGTCAATTATATTGGCGTGGGCTGTTTATTTTCTTTGCTCACGCCATCTATTTTTTATAAGATGCGGCACGTCAGACTTTTTTCATCAAAGATTTCATATTGATGTTGCCGGTATATTTAAAATTTATTGAATGCCTAATTATAAAGGTAAGGAGAAATATCGATGCCGAAAATTAAAACCAATCGGGCCGCAGCCAAACGTTTCAAAAAAACCGGCACCGGCAAATATGTATTTGGCAAATCCCATGCCAGCCATATTTTAACTAAAAAATCCAGAAAACGAAAACGGGCCTTAAGACAAAGCCAGATTATCGACAAAACCAACATAAAAGAGATCAAACTGTTACTGCCCAACGGATAACCTGATTTTTCGGGCAGGTTTTGATAGAAGGAGAACGACAATGCGTGTTAAAAGAGGATTTAAAGCAAGAAAACGCCGGAACAAAGTTTTGAAACTCGCCAAAGGTTTTCGCGCCGGACGCAGCAAATTGTTTCGTACCGCCGCCGATTCCGTGGACAAGGCACTCATGTATGCCTACCGGGACCGAAGGGTCCGCAAACGTGATTTCCGGAAGCTCTGGATTGCCAGGATAAATGCTGCTACCCGGATAAACAACTTGACTTACAGCAAATTCATATTTGGTTTGAAAAAGGCAGGCATCGAGCTTGACCGGAAGGTGCTGGCTGAACTGGCCATATCGGATTCGGCCGGATTTTCCCAACTGGTTGAAATTTCGGCCCAGCAGATATAAATTCAAACAAAACCCACTGTCCCCGGCATCCGGCGTGCCGGCCAAAGCCGAAGGGACTCTTACATTATATCCGCCTTTTTCCAAAACGACTGTGTTCCCAAGCACTTCAGCATATTGCAAATTTAAATCGCTTTTATTGGACACAGTCGTTTTGCGTTTACAACATAGACTCTATGGACTAAGTAACCACAGTGAAGCTCAGCATTGAAAACATTTACCAGGACGCCTTAAAGGAGATTGAGACCGTTGCAGATGCTGAAGGCATCAATGCACTTTCCGTTCGTTTCCTGGGCCGTAAAGGACTGATCACTCAGTTTCTGCGCAGTATATCCGACCTGCCCGAGTCCCAGCGGCCCCAGGCCGGTAAAAAAGCCAATCAAACCAAAAAAGCCCTGGACACGGCTTTTAAGGCCGCATTAAAAAAAATCGAGGCCGGTTCAAGTTATTCCGACAACCGGATCGATGTTTCACTGCCGGGCCGAAGTGCCCCCTGCGGCTCACTGCATCCCATTACCCGGATCACACAACGGGTGTGTGACATCTTTACACACCTGGGATTCAACATCGTAGAAGGTCCGGAAACCGAAACCGACTACTATAATTTCGAGGCGCTGAATGTCCCGAAATTTCATCCGGCCAGGGACATGCAGGACACCTTCTATATCTCGGATAATATCGTTCTGAGGACCCAGACCTCGCCTATGCAGATCAGGGTTATGGAAAAACAGCCCCCGCCGGTCGCCATCATAGCGCCGGGCAAGGTTTACCGATGTGACTCAGATTTGACGCACACCCCGATGTTTCATCAGGTCGAAGGCCTGCTTGTGGATCAAAACGTTTCCTTCGGGGATCTTAAAGGAACGCTGACCACCTTTGTCCATCAGATGTTTGACGACAAAATTTCCCTGCGGTTCCGCCCCAGCTTTTTCCCTTTTACCGAACCCAGTGCCGAGGTGGACATCCTGTGCGTCATGTGCCGCGGAAAGGGTTGCCGGGTCTGTTCCCACAGCGGATGGCTCGAAATTCTCGGCGCCGGCATGGTTCATCCCAATGTTTTCGGCATCGTTGGGTATGATACAGGCCGCTATACCGGATTTGCCTTTGGCATGGGCATCGAACGTATCGCCATGCTTAAATACGGCATTGATGATATTCGTAAATTTTATGACAACGATCTCAGGTTCTTAAGGCAGTTTTAATATGAAAGTTAGTCTAAGCTGGCTAAAAAATTATATTTCTTTCACAGACTCCGTTCAGGCACTGGCCGATGCGCTGACCATGGCCGGGCTTGAAGTAGATGCGGTCTTTGACCGTTATGCCTACCTGGAAAAAATTATTGTGGGGCGTGTTTCCGCCGTCATGGATCACCCCAATGCAGATAAGCTCAAATTGTGCAGGGTACAGGCCGGTAACAACACCGAGATTACAGTGGTATGCGGCGCTCCCAACGTGAAACCCGGTATGCTGGCACCGCTGGCTCTGCCGGATTCCGTTATGCCCGATGGAACCGTCATAAGGGCGGGCGTCATTCGTGGTGAAAAATCACACGGAATGCTGTGCAGTGAATTTGAAATAGGCTTGGGAACCGATGAGAGCGGCATCATGGCATTGGAGGATAACTGCTCTATCGGAGACAACCTGGCAAAAGCACTGAATCTTTCCGATATGGTTCTGGATATCGACCTGACACCCAATCGCCCCGACTGTCTGAGCATTCTGGGAACGGCCCGGGAAATCGCGGCTTTTAACGGGTCGGATGTAAACTATCCGGACACGAATATTAAAGACAGCGAAGACAAAATATCCGCACTGGCCGGCGTCACCATCGAGGCCCCGTCCGACTGCCCGAGATATACGGCCCGAATCGTAGAAGATATCACTATAGGCCCCTCACCGTTCTGGCTCCAGGACCATCTTGTATCCATAGGTTTGCGGCCCATTAACAACATTGTGGATATAACCAATTTCGTGATGATGGAAACCGGCCAGCCGCTTCACGCCTTTGACCTTGACCAACTGGCTGAAAACAGAATCATTGTACGCAGAGCCGGCAAAGGCGAAGCTTTTCAGACCCTGGATGGTAAAAAACGAGTTCTTTCAGACACAATGCTGATGATCTGCGATGCCGACAGGCCGATAGCCGTGGGCGGCGTTATGGGCGGGCTGAACTCCGAGGTGACGCCGACGACCACCCGGGTATTGATCGAAAGTGCCTGTTTTGATCCGGTCAGCATTCGTAAAACCGCAAAACAGCTCGGTTTGAACACGGACGCGTCTCACCGGTTCGAACGCGGCGTGGATCCTGACGGTACAGTCACATCTTTGAACCGGGCCGCCCTGCTGATGGCTGAAATCGGCCACGGCCGCCTGGTCAAAGGAATTATCGATGAACACCCCGGCCATAAAAATGCCGGAATAATCAACTTGAATATCAAGGATACCAACCGCCTTCTGGGCACGGATATTACCGCCGAAAAAGTTGCCGACCTGCTCACTTCCATTGAGTTTAAAGTTAAAAACCGCACACTCGATACGCTTGAAGTTACGGTTCCGACATTCAGGGTGGACGTCACCAAACCGGTTGATCTTATGGAAGAGGTGGCCCGTCTCTGGGGATATGACCGGATTCCGACTACCAACCCTCGGATCCCTTCCGAGGCCCGGCGGCAGGACGACAGGCAGCTTACCCTTCGTCAGCGCGTCAAGAATCTTATGACCGGATTCGGATTTATGGAAGTCATCAATTACAGCTTTATCAGCGGCCATTCCTGCGATCGACTCAGATTTGCAGCAAATGATCCGCGCCGGCGGCAAGTTGAGATTTTAAATCCGCTGACGGAAGATCAGGCGGCGCTGCGAACCTCGCTGGTACCCGGTCTGCTTGAGACCGCCCGCCTGAACAACACCTACCAGGAAAAGAATCTTACGATCTTGGAATCCGGCAAAATTTTCATCAACCGGGGCAAGGACCGACAGGCCCGGGAAACCGAAGCAATGGGCGCCCTCTGGACTGGAAACATTGTGGATGCCGCCTGGCATACAAAATCCCGGGCGTGTGACTTTTTTGATATTAAAGGTGTTGCCGAAGCTTTGTTCCGTGGGTTGAACTGCCGGGATATTGCGTTTACCGGACTGCCTGACGACACCTGCTGCTATACGAAACCCGGTCACAGTGCTCAAATTTCCATCAATGGGAAATCCATGGGTATTATTGGAGAAATTCATTCAGAGGTACTCGGCGCCTATGACCTCAAACAGGCGGTCTTTGTTTTGGAAGTGAACCTTGATGACCTGTTGACGGTTGCAAGCGAGGATATCCATGCCGGGCCGATCCCCAGGTTCCCGTCAACGGCCCGGGATATCACGCTGATTTTTGACAAAAATATTGAATCCGGGCTGATACTGGCTACCGTCAAAAGTCTTGACGAGACCCTGCTGGAAGATATACGTTTGTTTGATGTGTACGAAGGAGATCCAATTCCCGAGGGGAAAAAAAGCATTTCATTCAGGCTGACTTACCGTTCATCCGATGAAACTCTGGAAGATGATACGGTAAACCACCTGCACAGGAGCATCACCAAAAGGCTTTTAGCCCGATTTGACGCAACACTGCCGTCCTGATATGCTTTGATAAAAAGGCAGCAAACCAAATGATTAAAAAAAATGACGCCTTTGGAATCAAAAATTCCGGACAAACTCTATTTTAAAATTGGGGAGGTCAGTGAAATCGCAGACGTTCCGACTTCCGTCCTGCGATTCTGGCAAACCGAATTTCCACGCATTAACCCCAAGCGAACCCCTTCCGGGCAAAGACTCTATCGCAGAAGCGATGTTGAGCTGATTCTCAAAATCAAAGCATTGCTGTATGAGAAAAAATTCACGATTAAGGGTGCCAGACAAAGATTAAAAACCGGAAATAGAAAAAAAGCTCCTGATCAGGCCCCGACCTTCGATGAAATTCGTACCGAACTGCAGACCATCCGAGATATCCTGAGTAAACCGTAATCGAAAAAAATATAACTCCGACCCCAAATGGGCCGGTATTGCGTTACGCCCAAAGGACAGGGTTTTCTCAATACGCTAAATCACAATGCTTAAAATTCCCAATTGACTTTTGATCTTATTCGGGTATTGAGATTTGAAGTGTTATTAACAATTGTTCCAATTTATCCATAATTTTTGTAAATTATTTTTTTAAAATAGATTGACATGGATATTTTTTTATTTTATTTAACTATTTTTGTTTGGTAGGCGGGCATAGCTCAGTTGGTAGAGTACAAGCTTCCCAAGCTTGGTGTCGCGAGTTCGAATCTCGTTGCCCGCTCCATAACGATCCGCCTTTTTCGACGGTAATGGTCGGTAATGGGTAGAATTTTTGGTGAAGTGCGGTTATGATTAATTTTCTTAGTCTATGGTTATAATTATGAACTGATAAATTTAGCTTTTTACCAAAAAGAATTACCTTAGTACTGGAAAACGGGCGATGAGCCCGTTTTTGTTTTTTTGAGGGACAGCAGGCTGGAATTAATTGAAATTAAAAAGAAAAACGAAAAAGAAAGCTAAAATAAGTAACCGCAAACCCATGGAAACCGGTGCGCATGAACACCCGACTCACCTTATTGCCCGGGTGCAGGAAATTGCCATGCCGCTTTGTGATGGCGAAGGAATTGAACTGGTACATGTTGAATATGTGCGGGAGCCGGGAGGTCGAAAATTACGTCTGTATATAGACAAGCCCGGAGGCGTTAAACTGGACGACTGTGTTTTGTTCAGTCGCGAATTGAGTGTTTTATTGGATATTAACCTTGCAGATGATGCCGGCGCATACAACCTTGAAGTATCATCTCCGGGATTTGACCGCCCCCTTGTGAAGCAGGCTGATTTTGAGCGTTTTAAAGACAGCGAGGTAAAAATAAAAACGAATAGCGTAATTGACGGACAGAAAAATTTCAAGGGTACCCTGATGGGAGCGGCGCCCGGGGTTGTAAAACTCAAAGTCAATGGCAAAGTCGTTCAAATTCCTTTTCAGGAGATCGTCAGGGCCAGACTTAATCCAAGTTGAACATTTTGTTATAAATGGGCAACGGATATGCACTGCTTGGGTAAAAACCCGCGGTTTAATTATAACGGAGAAAACTAATGCTTATAACTGATATACAGCGTGTCATTGAACAAGTCAGCAAAGACAAGGGAATCGACCGCGATATTCTCATCCAGGCGCTTGAAGAAGCATTGCAGTTTGCCGCCAAAAAAAAATTTGGAAACAAAGTCGATATCGAGGTTCAGTACAACCCTGAAATCGGTGAAATCGAGGTGTTTCAATTCAGAGAGGTGGTCAAGGATATCACCGAGCCGGAAATTCAAATCGGCTTTAAAGAGGCGATTAAACTGGATCCGGAATGCGACATAGGAGACAGCCTGGGCACCAAAATCGATACCAGCACTTTCGGCCGCATTGCCGCACAATCAGCTAAACAGGTTATTATACAAAAAATGAAGGATGCGGAGCGTGATGCGGTATATTCCAGTTTTATCGATCGCAAGGGAGAAATTATCAACGGTATTGTTCAGCGGATCGACCGGGGTGATCTTATCGTCAATCTCGGCCACACAGAGGGGGTTCTTCGCTCCAGGGAACAGGTCCCCCGGGAGACGTATCGCCGGGGAGACCGGATTCGTGCCTATATTATGGATGTCCTCCACGAAACCCGCGGCCCCCAGATTATATTATCCCGGACCCATCCGAACTTTTTGATCGACCTGTTCAAGACCGAAGTGCCTGAAATCAGTGAAGGCATTGTTGAAATCAAAGGTGCGGCCCGGGAACCGGGCAGCCGGGCAAAATTTGCCGTGGCATCCAATGATTCCGACATTGATCCGGTGGGTGCCTGCGTGGGTATGAAAGGCAGCCGGGTGCAGAATGTCGTCCAGGAACTGCGCGGAGAAAAAATCGACATTATTCCATGGCATATCGATTCTGCAAAATTTGTCTGCAATGCCCTGGCGCCCGCCGAAATATCCAGGGTCATCATTGATGAAGACAACCGGTCCATGGAAGTGATCGTGCCGGACGATTTTCTGTCGGTTGCCATTGGCAAACGCGGACAGAATGTAAGGCTGGCATCCAAACTGACCGGCTGGCATCTGGATGTCAAGAGTGAAACCAGATACAGCGAGGCCATGCAGAAAGGATATGATTCGCTGCTCGCCCTGCCGGGAATCGGCATCAGCCTGGCGGATGCACTCTATGAAAAAGGTATTTTTTCCACTGATGAATTGAGACAGGTATCCATCGAGGAATTGACCCAGATTCGGGGTATAAGTGACCAAAAGGCCGCCAGACTGATTGAATATTCAATCGCCTCACTGGAAACTTCCTCGGTTGGAGATGAATCGGCGTCCATCGATGATGCAAAGCCGGATGAAAATACTGACGAACCTGCGCCGGCAGACGGTGCAAAGCCGGATGAAAACGCTGATGAACCGGAACCGGGAGACAATGCAACGCCGCATGAAATCGCTGCCGAACCGGAGCCGGCAGACGATGCAAAGCCGGATGAAAATACTGCCGATCCAAAGGATACTCCTTAAACAGGCAGGCGTAAACGGAAATGCAAACGGGCAATGAATACCCGATGAGAATTAAATTGGAATCGACCGGGAAACAAATTCCTTTTAAATTCAAAGTGGGCAGCATAAAAAATATAATTTACGGGGTTGATTGATTTAAAACGACCTCTAACAGATACATGAAGGGGGATGGATGGCAAATATCAGAGTATATGAACTTGCCAGGGATCTTACCAGGACCAATAAAGAGCTTCTCAAAACGATAAGAGAGCTGAATATTCCAGTAAAAAGCCATGCAAGTTCTCTGGATAAGGAAGCAGAGGAGAAAGTCAGGGAATATTTTTTCGGTAAAAAGCCCGATACTGTTGAAGTTACCCGTGTAAAATCCACGGTGATTCGAAGGCGCAAAAAAGTGGTGCCCGAGGAACCGGTTAAACCGGAAGGCGATACATCGGCCGTTGAAACGGATTCCATGCCTGCTCCCGAAGCACCGGTTGTCGAACCCGCCGAACCGGTGGTGCCCGATACACCAAAGGCCCCGGTAAAAAAACGGGCCGCCCCCCCCAAAGAGGATGCCGCCAAAATTATTACGATTGGGAAGCCTCCGGCAGAAAAAGCAGTCAAGACGCCGGTCGAAGAACCAATACCGCCAAAAACGCCTGTAAAAGCCGAAGCACCGGTTGTCAAACCCCAAAAACCGGCCAAAGCGGTTCGAAAAAAGAAGAAAGAATCCGCCGCTAAAATTATAAAATCGGCGCCGGAGACGCCGACGATTACCCGGCGACCACCGGTTGCTCCGAAAAGCACTCGCCGGAAACCGGCAAAGGACGATTCCCGGAAGACGATATCCCCCCCCGGACCTAAAACTGTGGAAAAGGATACGGATAAAAAGAAAAAGGGCTGGAAGAAAAAAACCGGAGAAACCGGAGAAACCGGAGAAACCGGGGAGGATAAGAAATTTTTCAAGAAAAAAATTTCCTTCCGGCGCAAGGCCGTGGTGGAAGGCCGGGATCTCTATAATGGAAAAGGCCGGGGCCGGAAAGGCCGCAAGGGGTACAAAGGCGCCAAGGGCAAAGGGATGCAGCAGTTTGAAAAAACCGTCATCACCACCCCCAAAGCCATCAAACGTCGCATCAAAATTGATGAAACCATCGTTCTTTCCGAGCTGGCCAAACGAATGGGCATCAAGGCCAATGAAATGATCATTAAACTGATGGCCATGGGTGTTATGGCTACTGTGAACCAGACCATTGATTTTGAAACCGCCGTACTGGTGGCAGCCGAATTTGATTATGAGGTGGAAAAGGCATCGTTTGAGGAAGATACCCTGTTGAAACCCAAAGAGGTCAGCCCGGAGAACCTGGCTGAACGACCGCCGGTCGTCACCATAATGGGGCATGTCGATCACGGCAAGACATCCCTTCTGGATGTTATTCGTAAAACCCGGGTAACTGAGTCTGAAGTCGGTGGTATTACCCAGCACATCGGCGCCTACCAGGTTAAAACCGACAGGGGGCAGATCGTATTTCTGGATACTCCCGGCCATGAGGCGTTTACGGCCATGCGTTCCCGGGGAGCCCAGGTAACCGACATCGTGGTGCTGGTCGTGGCGGCGGATGACGGTGTTATGCCTCAGACCCTTGAGGCCATCAGCCACTCAAAAGTATCGAATGTGCCGATTATTGTAGCCGTCAATAAAATTGATAAAAACAATGCCGATCCCGAAAGAGTCTTCCGAGAACTGGCGGACGTGGGTCTGATGTCCGAGGAATGGGGCGGTGACACCATTTTTGTCAAAGTCTCGGCCAAACAGAATACGGGGGTCGACGAACTGCTGGAAATGATACAGCTTCAGGCCGAACTGCTGGAATTCAAGGCGGATCCGGACAAACATGCCGTCGGCCACGTGGTTGAAGCCAGGCTCGACTCCGGACGCGGCCCTGTAGCCACGGTGCTGATTAAAGAAGGTACCCTGCATAACGGTGATCCGGTGGTGTGTGGTATTCACTACGGTAAGATACGTGCCATGCTCAATGACAGGGGGGACGCGGTTGATTCGGCGGGGCCGTCCATGCCCGTGGAAATCATCGGGCTTACGGGTGTTCCCACAGCCGGTGACGAACTGGTTACCCTTGCCGACGATAAGAGCGCCAAACAGGTCAGCGAGCACCGCATGCAAAAACAGCGATCTCTGGACCTGGCCAAAAACAGCCGATTGAGCCTTGAAGGCCTTTTTGAGAAAATGCAGGAGGGGGAAATCAAGGATCTCAACCTGATCATCAAGGCGGATGTCGACGGCAGCATAGAGGCCCTCAGGGATTCTCTGGTAAAATTGTCAAACAAGGAAGTAAACATAAACGTAATCCACTCGGCCACCGGAACGATTACGGAATCGGATGTATCCCTTGCCACGGTATCCGATGCAATCATCATCGGGTTTAACGTCCGGCCCAACTCCAAGGTGACGGATATGGCCGCTGAAGAAAACGTGGATATTCGTTACCATAATATTATTTATGATGTTATCGGGGAAATGAAAAACGCCATTTTAGGGATGATGTCATCCACTTACGAGGAAAAAATACTGGGCCGGGCCGAAGTTCGGGAGGTATTCCATGTGCCTAAAATAGGCACCATTGCCGGCTGTTATGTCACCGATGGCCAAATCGAACGTGACCGGCAGGTCCGCCTTCTCAGGGAAGGTATTGTTCTTTATGACGGCAAAATTTCTTCCTTAAGGCGTTTCAAAGACGACGTCAAAGAAGTTCAAACCAGTTATGAATGCGGTATCGGTATTGAAAAATATAATGATATCAAACTTGGCGATACCATCGAATGTTACCTGATGAAAGAAATAAAGCCTGAAATGGCTTGAAATACCCGAAATTAATTGTTCGTTGGAAACAAAATGGGCAAAAATTATGGTTATCGGGCTCGGAATTATTACTTTCAGGCTGCACGACTGCCGCAGTCTGAAAGAAAAAAGAAGGATCGTAAAAGCGACGATCAACCGGTTGCGCAATAATTTTAATGTGTCCATTGCAGAAGTCGGATCCAACGATATTTATCGGAAAGCCGAAATAGGATTTGCCCTGGTGGGAAATGATCGAAAAGTGATAAACTCCAAAACGGACAAGATTTTTAACATGGCACACGAGATCGGCCTTGCCGAAATTATCGATACCCAAATGGAGATGATCAATATATGAAACCCTTTACGCGAGGAGACCGGGTCGGGGGGCAGATACAAAAGACACTGTCGGATGTATTGGCCAGAAAAATTAGAGACCCGCGCCTGTCCATGGCCACAATCACCGGCGTAAAAATGTCCTCGGACTTGCGGCTGGCAAGAATATATTTTGTCGTCTCCGGTTCCGCAACTGCCAAAGATGAAGTAATTAAGGGATTTCAAGCGGCCCGGGGATTTTTAAAACGTATTCTGGCCCGTCAGCTAGGACTTCGGTATATGCCGGACCTCACGTTTTTTTATGATGATTCTTTCGACTATGGTTCACATATAGACAACGTGTTGAAATCCATCGAAACGGATAATGAATCAAATAATAGCTCATTTGCTGAAAAGTAAACATGTTTTTCTGGCCAGCCATATCAACCCGGACGGAGATGCCGTTGGTTCGCTGATCGCCATGGGACTTGCGGTGGGGGCTCTGAACAAGAATGTAACCATGTACAATGAGAATTCCCTTCCGGCAGTTTATCGTTTTTTGCCGTCGGCCAATCGTATTGTTCGACAGGCGAATGCTCCGGATGATTATGATACGGCTATAATTCTGGACTGCGGGAGCCTTAAGCGTATCGGACATATTCATTCGGCCATCTCCCGGGTACCGGTTATGATCAACATTGACCATCATATCACCAACACCGGTTTTGGGAATCTCAACTTTATTGACACATCGGCCAGTGCGACTGCCGAGATTGTATACCGCCTTATCCGTCGCATGGGGATTATGATCAGCAGGAGTATGGCGCTTTCGATATACACGGGGATTTTAACCGACACCGGGTCTTTTCGATTTGCGAATACCAGCAGGGCCGCCTTTGATATCTGTTCCGAGATGATGGGACTGGGAGTTGATCCCTATGATGTGGCTCAGCATGTTTACGGCACTTATTCACTAGGCCGTATAAAATTGTTGAACCTGGCCATCGACTCCATCGAAATCTCAGAAAACGGCAAGCTGTCCGTGATGACACTTTATCAGAGCATGCTGGATGAAACCGGAACCCATGCGGAAGATACAGACGGATTTATTCATTACGCCAAACGCATTGAAGATATCAAGATAGCGGTTCTGATCCGGGAATTTTCCGGCAAAAAGAATAAAAGGCCCGGCAGTCGTTGTCATGTGAGCCTGCGCTCTGATGGAACGATCGATGTTTCAGAAATTGCGGCAACCTTTGGTGGCGGAGGACATTTCAACGCCGCCGGGTTCAACATCGATTCGGGCATAGTTGACCTGAAAAAACGGATTTTTGAACTGGCACGGACAATATAGATTAAACAGATGCAGCAAAATCAAAGCGGTGTTCTGATTATCGACAAACCCGCCGATATAAGTTCGGCCAAAGTTGTGGCCCGCATTAAAAAAGCGCTCGGGGCTCGCAAGGCCGGTCATGCCGGCACGCTTGACCCGTTTGCAACCGGCGTTATGGTATGCTGCATCAATCAGGCCACGCGGCTGGCACGGTTTTTTCTGCACTCGGAAAAAAAATACCGGGCGGATCTTCGGTTAGGCATTACAACAGACACGCAGGATTCAACCGGCAATGTCCTTGCGCATTGCGATATGATAGATTTTTCGGATAAAACGCTGCGTTCGGTCTTCAATGAATTCGAGGGGCGGTTGCAGCAGCACCCGCCGATTTTTTCGGCATTAAAACACAAGGGGGTACCGCTCTATAAACTGGCTCGAAAAGGGACACCGGTGCAGAAACCACCGCGTCCGATTTATATTTCATCGATAAAAATTATCGAAATAGATCTGCCGGAAATTCGTTTTGACGTAACCTGTTCGGCGGGAACCTATATCCGAACCCTGTGTACCGATATCGGGGCAAGACTGGGATGCGGCGGACACCTCAAGGAACTGAGGCGTACCAGCAGCAGCGGGTTTGATATTAAAAATGCCATCGGACTTGAAGAATTTGAAAAAATTGCCCGTACCGGGCAAGTGGTCGGCGTAATGATACCGATGAACAAGGCGCTGCAAAAAATGCCTGAATGCACGGCCGATACGGTTTTAAAACAAAAAATAATGACCGGCCAGGCCATTGACGCGGAAAATATTGCCGCTGCCGCTTTGACGGATTCGGAGAATTTAGTCAAAATTGTTGACGAGAACGACAATCTTCTGGCAGTATTGCAGCACAAAAAAGATGGCCGAAAACTGGAATATTGTTGTGTTTTTCATTCATAAAGAAGATTATCGACAAAAAATGTTGTTTGTTCAGACTAATGAATATATACCACATATATAAGTTTATTAAAAAAGAGGAGGCATAAAAAATTGGTTTTCACAGCGGAAGATAAAAAAAATTTGATCGATCAATTTAAACTTCACGATATGGATACAGGTTCACCGGAGGTTCAGATAGGGCTTTTGACGCATCGTATTTCCTATCTTACCGAACACCTGAAAATTCACAAAAAAGACCACCATTCCCGCCGGGGCCTTTTAATGCTGGTCGGCCAGCGTCGCAGGCTTTTAAACTATGTTAAAAGCAACGATGTGACGCGTTATCGGGGAATCATTGAAACCCTGGGGCTTAGAAGATAAAAGCCATGGGATACGGGCGAACCGTTTTTAAAGCTCTGTGACAATCAAACGTAAAGTGCTTCGGAGCATACTTTAAATCAAGCAATTGATCATCAAAGCGACTTTTGACGTAAGTTCAAAATCAAGTCGCTTTGTTTTTAGGAGACAACATGACTATTTTATTAAAAGCAGACATCGGGGGCAAAATTCTCAGCATCCAGACCGGAAAAGTTGCCAAACAGGCATCCGGATCGGTTGTGGTACAGTATGGGGAAACTACAGTGCTGGTAACAGTAGTTTCCGCCAATAATGAACGGATGGTTGATTTTCTGCCCCTGTCCGTGGAATACCAAGAAAAAATATATGCTGCGGGACGAATTCCGGGCAATTATTTCCGGCGTGAAATCGGACGGCCCAGCGAAAAGGAGACCCTGACCGCCCGGCTTATCGACCGGCCTATCCGTCCGCTTTTTCCGAAAAATTATCGCTTCGAAACCCAGGTGATTGCCACAGTGCTGTCCATGGACCAGGAAAATGATCCCGATATTCTGGCCATGATAGGTGCCTCGGCTGCTCTGGAAATATCAGACATCCCTTTTGCCGGCCCCATCGCATGTGTCCGGGTCGGTCGTATTGACGGTGAACTCGTTGCCAATCCTCAGCTTTCCGATATTGATAAATGTGATATCAATATCATTGTTGCCGGATCAAAAACCGGAGTGGTTATGGTTGAGGGCGGGGGAGAGATCGTCAGCGAAGCGGATATGCTGGAAGCCATATTTTTTGGACACAAAGCCCTGCAGCCGGCCATTGATATGCAGGAAGAATTGAAAAAGACTGTCGGCCTTGCCAAACGCGAGTTTACACCGCCTGAAAAAGACCAGGCCCTGGTTCAACTGCTTGAATCCAAAGCTGTTGCCGTGTTGCACGATGCCATTTTGGTGCCTGCAAAAATGGAGCGCTATGCGACCCTGAGAAAGGTGAAAGCGGATATATTCGAAAATTTGGGAGAATCCTATGCAGAGCGCAAGGATGAAGTCTACGCAATTTTCGATGATTTGCAAAATCAGATCTGCCGGGACCTTATCCTGAAGGAGGGCCGCCGGATCGACAATCGTAAATTCGATGAAATCAGGCCCATTAGCTGTGAAGTGGGCATTCTGGCCAGGCCTCACGGATCCGCACTTTTCACACGCGGAGAAACCCAGGTCCTGGGTGTGCTGACTCTGGGTTCGGGTCCGGATGAACAGCGGGTCGAGACCCTTCGCGGGGAGGAATACAGGCCTTTTATGCTGCATTATAATTTCCCGCCTTTTTCCGTGGGCGAGGTCAAACGCGCGGGCGGCCCCAGTCGCAGAGATATCGGCCATGGCGGTTTGTCCACCCGGGCCGTAGAAAAAATCCTGCCGCCAAAGGAAGAATTCGACTACACCATCCGCATCGTTTCGGAAGTTCTGGAATCCAACGGATCTTCCTCCATGGGTACCGTGTGTGCGGCCAGCCTGGCCCTGATGGATGGCGGAGTTCCGGTAAAATCTCCGGTTTCCGGCATTGCCATGGGCCTGATCAAAGAGGATGGCAACATCGCGATCCTGTCCGATATCCTCGGTGATGAAGATCATTACGGTGATATGGATTTTAAAGTAGCCGGCACCCGCGAAGGCATAACCGCCCTTCAGATGGACATTAAAATCCATGAACTCTCCAGGGAGATCATGGAAAAAGCCCTGGCCCAGGCCCGCACCGGGCGGCTGCATATCCTTGAACAGATGGTGGCGGCCATTGAGCAGCCCCGGGACGAAACATCCCCCTACGCCCCCAAAATAGTGACCATTCAGGTCAAACCGGACAAAATTCGTGAAATCATCGGCCCTGGAGGAAAAATTATTCGCTCCATCCAGAGTGAAACCAATACCCGGGTTGAGATCGATGACAGCGGCCTGGTTAAAATCGCTGCTTTTTCAGCAGAGGAGGGTGATGCTGCCAGAAAAATGGTTGAAGAAATCATAGCGGAACCGGAGGTCGGCGTCATATACGAGGGAACCGTGGTCAAAACCACCGATTTCGGAGCCTTTGTTCAGATTATGCCGGGCACGGACGGCCTGGTGCATATTTCCCAACTGGCCCCCAAGCGGGTCGCCAA
>CAYQNS010000068.1:0-18945 GCA_964418755.1 uncultured Desulfobacteraceae bacterium | reverse complement strand
TGCTTTCCCTCTCCTGAAGGTTTGCCCGGGCAACTTCCAGTTCGGCCTTTGCCTGGACGACCTGCTGGCGGTATTCATCGTCCTCCAGTACGGCCACAAGCTGCCCGCCTTTGACCGTATCGCCGATATGAACCAAGAGCTTTTCGAGACGTCCGGCGATTTTCGGTGCCAGGATAAATTCAGAAAGCGGATACAACGAACCGGTAAAGCTCCCCACTTCCCGTATGGAGGTTTTTTTTACGAGTGCAACCTCGACGGCAATGGGTACTTTTTGACGCTGGCGCTTAAAGCCCTTTTCGGAAACAGAAGCTTTTTGATAAATCTGCCAGCCTATAATACTGATTCCGGATAAAATAATAATGGTAATAATTAATTTTTTCATTCGGACAACCTATGAACCTGACTAGAGACAAAATATAGTATGAGACTTTCGAAAAATACCATTTTACGAAGGTTTATTAGTTCTAAATTGAGCGATCAGCAGTTAGTTTTTAGCACAATAATTAAAATATATTGTCAAAGGTCATCATTTCACCCAATGGGTGAAAATCGCATTACTGGTAAACTCCTAAGATATAGGATCTAACTGCTAAGAGCTAATCGCTCATCTTAGGTTAGTATAAGGCAATTAAAATTGATTGTACACTTTTTTCGGAAACAACAATTTTGAAAATCTAATACTCCGGTTCACAATTCAATGAGGTCATGATCCAAGGTTAAATAGCAATGGTAATCGAACATCTGCTAATGGGATATTCTTTGTCGGCCATGGGCCTTTTCGGTGTTGTGGTCCTGTATCTGGTGCCGGACGACCTGATAAAGCCCTTTGGCAGCCGCAAAACCGATACTGAAAAGACCCGACACCCTCGCGACTCCCTGTTTAAGGGGACAACGGCAGAATTCAGTCGACCCTTTGCAGCCACCTATAATTTTTTTATTGCATCTTTTATAGCTTCGCCAATATTTCCTGCCTATTATCGAGGACATGATGAGAGGATTTAAAATTACTGTAACAATAAACATTTGTATAAAAAAGTGAACATTTATTTCCTTTGGTTGATCAATTTACATATAGCGCTTTTGACTCCCGGTTTTGCAAAGGCGTCTAAATAATAAGAATTCAATCTGAGATAAACTCAATACCAAACCTGGCACGCATTTTGGATTAACTAAGGGTCTAAGGGTGAATTTGAAGGAAACCACTGCTCATGGAGCCCAAAGGACACTTGTAGCATAATAATAGGGCGGCCGTTGACAGTGTTTAGGCGCTTAATTTTTAATTTTGTATTTTTTATGACAAAAAAAGTGTAAGATAATCGTTCTAAGTGAAGAATGAAAACTGAATAGCGAATAATAAAGGTATGGCGAAGCAATGCCACAAATTTTCAATTCTCACTATTCAATTTGTTTCGTCCCCGATCCTTATCTGTTGCTTGAAACGGGCCGAATTGCCCTGATGGGCTATTTTTAATTACTATTTTAATAGAGGTGCTCTATGAAAAATCCGGCAGAATCAATGATCCCGCGTATTGAAATATGGAAGGGCAAAAAGGTGGAACATGAAATCCTTTCGGGGGGCCTTTCAAATAACAACTATACCTGCTTTGTTGAAGATAAAAAATATGTGTTGCGAATTCCGGGTGAAGGTACCGATGTCTTTATCGATCGCAGCAATGAACTGGGAGCTACGCTCGCCACCGCCAAAATAGGCGTGTCGCCCGAGGTTTTAAGTATTATAAAACCCGAAGGCGCCATGGTGCTTCCGTTTGTGGACGGCAAAGTGATGAATTCTCAAATGGTTGCCGCAGATGACGGGGTCGTCGAAAAAATTATTACTGTGCTGAAAAGTGTTCATGCTGAAGCCGTTTTTGATCAAACCACCTATGTTTTTGATATGATACGGAAATATACAAAATGGGCAAGGGAAAGGGAGGCATTCTTTCCCCATGATTTTGATTGGATGTGTAACGTTGTCGACAAAATTGAAAAAGCCATGGATCGCGATAAACCCGAACTGGCGGCCTGCCATAATGATGTGCTGTCGGAAAATTTCATTCTGGATGAATCCGGGAAAATGTGGCTTTTAGACTGGGAATATGGCGGTATGAATGATCCTTTTTTTGATCTGGGTGACTTTGCTGTTGAACACCCCCTTTCACGCAAGCAGGAGGAGCTGATCATTCAGACTTATTGCGGAGAGATGCAGCCGCACAGGCTGTACCGCATTCTGCTGCATAAACTGACCGCTGATTTGTGGTGGAGCCTGTGGGCAATGATTCAGAACAAAATTTCCAACCTTGATTTTGATTATTACGGATATGGCCTCGGGCGCTATGCCAGATTCAGAAAAAATTATTATGACCCGGAATTCGGCACCTGGCTCGCCGGGGTGTAAATGCTACACTATTGGCGGTTTTTTTGAGACCAGCCGGTACGGTCAATGCCGTGTTTTTTTAAAATAGTATAGAGCCGGGTTCGGCTGAGACCGGATATGGCACATGACTGTTTTATGTTTCCATGCGTCAGCTCCATTAATTTGCCGAAATAACGACTTTCCGCGCCGGCAAGGGCGGATTCCCTGAATATCTTAAAAGAAGGCATCCGGCTGTTTTGATTATCACCCCGAAGGCTTGAGTTGCCAATATCTACGTACGAAGGCGCAGTGGTCAGCGTTGACTGGGCCATTTTAATCCGAATTGGTTCCGGCAGGTGTTTGGGGAATAAAATGGGTTCATAAAGTGCCTGGCTGATGGTCGCTTCCAGGGTATTCAGCAGTTCACGTATATTGCCGGGCCATTCGTATTGGCTCAAGGCGGTGATGAAATCCGGGGAATAGCCTTTGGGATCGATCTGGTGACGGATAAAAATTTTGTCGGTCAGGTAAACGACCAGATCCTTAAGGTCTTCCATGCGCTCTTTGAGCGGCGGCAGCTTGATGCAAATACTTTTTACTCGATATAAAAAATCTTTTCTGAACATCTGTTTGCCGACCATTTGATCCAGTTCACGGTTGGTGGCCGCAATGAGCCTGAAATCACTTTTGATCTCTTTTTTGCTGCCGACAGGCCTGAAACAACGTTCCTGCAGAACACGCAGAAAGGCTTTTTGCAGCTTGGGGCTGAGTTCACCGACTTCGTCTAGAAAAAGGGTGCCGCCGTCCGCCTGGCTGATGAGTCCCTTTTTTGATTGGTCAGCGCCTGTGAAAGCACCTTTTTCGTGCCCGAACAAAGTGCTTTCAATCAATGTTTCAGGAAGAGCTGCACAATCAACGACAACAAAGGGATTCTCTGACCGCCGGCTGTTGCGGTGAATTGCGCGGGCAAACAATTCCTTGCCGGTCCCGGTTGCACCGGCGATAAGTACATTGACGTCGGTATTGGCTGCCTGGACCATGGTTGTAAGGCATTTTTTTATTTTTGGACTGTCACCGATAATTCCTTCACGATTGAGTATGAACGGCGGTTTTGAGGATTTTGTTAATCCGTCACGGTATTGCAATACCCGGGTGAGCGGCAGGATTATATTTTTGGGGGACAGCGGTTTTTGCAAATAATCCCAGGCTCCATTTTTAATCGCGATTTCGACGCCGTCGGAATCTCCGGCTCCCGTAATAATGATGACTTCCGGCGGAAAGGGAATTGCTCTGATTTTTTTCAGAATTTCCAGTCCGTTGCCGTCCGGCATTCTGACATCCAGAAAAACCAGATCAAAGTCGCCGGAAACCACGCGGTTTAATCCATCAAAAAGAGTATGCGTAAATTCAGACTGGTGCGTGATACTTTCGACAAGATCGGCCAGCATCATGCACATTTCCACATCATCATCAATGATCAGTACTTTGGCCATGAGCAATCTCCAACGGGTGTATCCGGTTTAGTATTTTACTGACAACCGTTGCTAGTTTTCGAGGTCCTAATGGTTTTTTAATATAAGTATGAATGCCTGCGGCAAGGGCCTTTTTTTCAGTCGTTTCAGTGCTGAACCCGGTACAGAGAACAATGGGCAGATCCGGTCTGACGGAAAGTATTTTTTCAGCAAGATCAAGACCGGTCATGTTCGGCATGGTCTGATCGGTGATGACAAGGTCAAAAAAATCCGGCGATTGTTTAAATACCTCCAGTGCCTTGACGCTGTCTGTTTTTGCCGTAATTTCGTATCCCAGATATTCAAGAATTTCTTTGCTGAATTGAACCAGCGGTTTTTCATCATCTACAAACAATATTTTCCCCTGTCCGACCGGGAGTGACAGTTGTCCGGCGGTTTCTGAGGCTGCAGGTGCTATATCCAGGAGGGGGAAATAGATACTAAAGGTAGTACCTTCAACGCCATTTTCAACCTCGATGGCGCCGTTATGGTTTGTTACTATTCCATGCACCACCGCCAGTCCCATCCCCGTGCCTTCACTGGGTTTTTTAGTAGTAAAAAAAGGATCAAATATCTTGTCGATAAAGGTATTGTCTATTCCCATGCCCTGGTCCGCAACCGTTACCTTGACATAAGGCCCAGGTTCAAGATCAAATCTGGTGGACGGCGCCAATTCGCTATAATTAATTTGCTTCAGGCCAACGCTTATTGTGCCTCCTGTGGCAGCCATCGCCTGGGATGCATTCATACAAAGGTTCATCAACACTTGGTGTATTTGAGTCGGATTGGCCAGTACCACATCATCGCGGCACTTTAAATTTTCATCAATGCGTATGGTGGCGGGAAGGGATGCTCTTAAAAATTTCAGGGCTTCTTTCAGGATCGGAATAAGTCGCAAAGGCTTTTTCTGCTGGTCCGTATGACGGCTGAAAGTAAGAATCTGGTCCACCAGATCCCGGGCCCGATAAGCGCCTTTCAAAATATGGCTCAGTCGATCCTCTAATTTGGTATTTTCCTTGACGTCGAACATTTCCATCATCTCTCCGTATCCGATGATGGATCCCAGGATATTGTTAAAATCATGAGCGATCCCACCCGCCAGGGTACCAATGGCCTCCATTTTCTGAGTTTGCTGAAGCTGGGTTTCAAGCTTTTTACGTTCGGTGATATCCCGTTCGCTGATAACCACGGCTGAAACCGCTTTATCCGATTCAAAATTGGGGTGGCAGGTTATCTCCATATAACGCGCTTCACGACCCGGAAGGCCGATCCAGGAATGATGACGAACATTGATGCCGGTGAAACATCTGTCGACATAGGGTTTTATGTGTTTTTCGAATATGGCACGTCCCACCTGCTTTTCCGCATGCAGACCGATCAGTTGATCCCGGTCGGCATTATGATATTTGGCATAGGCATCGTTTACGGCCTGCATGATATATCGGCGATCAATCAGCCACATCAAATCGGTTGTTGAAGCGATCATCTGCTCATACTTTCGCAACTCGTTTTCCGAATGTTTGCGTTTGGCAATATCCCTCGCAATACCCAGGGCGCCAAATGGCGTATGGTTGATATCGCGCTGCAGGGTCAGATTCAGTTCCATGGGAACGGTGGTGCCGTCCTTTTGTCTAAATTCTATTTCATAAAGCGGAATCGCAATCCCTTTTAGCCCGCCTTCTAACATTTTCAGGGAAATTTGAATGTAGTCCGAAGGGAACATGTCCGTGAATGGCCTGCCGATAAAATTTTCAATCCGGTAGCCGGTCAGTTTTTGAAAATTATGGTTCATGAACAGCAGTTCACCCTTGATATCCGTCATAAAAATGATATCGGTGGAGCTTTCCACCAGGTTGCGATATTTAAGCTCGCTCTCCTTTATTTTATTTTCACGCAGCTCAACCTGTTCAACCATTGTATTGAATTCGTCGGCAATGGAACCCAGTTCGCCTTTCATGTGAAGCGATACCCGTCTTGAATAATCGCCGGCCGATATCTTTCTAAGGGTATGCTCGAGGGCTGTCAGAGGGGTAAATATCTGTCGGGCGAGCAGAAACCAAGTGGTGGCCAGAACCACTAAAAGCATTGAAAACAGCATTAAAATATCCGACAGCAGGATCTGTCGGGTGAGCTGGTTGACCTCTGCATTGCAAAACGTGATGACCAGGCGGCCCACTGATCGGTTTTGAAATAAGATTTCTTCTTGCAGGGTCCATTTGAGGGTACTGGGGGTAATGATGACATCGATATTTTCTAGATGCACCAGTGATTTATTCCGCTCATCATACACCGTCACCCTTACGACACTGTTGTCATGGGTCAGAATTTTGGAATATTCGCGAATGAAATTGACGTCATAGATCCAAAGCGGATGGGCCAGCGTCTTGGCCGCCTTTGCGATTTTTAATTTAATTTCCGTTTCGAGCATTCGGGTATTTCGGTTGTATACCAAGTAATAGTCAATGGCCATATACACCAACGTGGTGAGCAGCATGGCCATGCAGATACCCAATAGAAATTTAGACTTAAGGGACCGTTCCAGTTTGTATTTTTTAGATCTATATTCCATGATATTACACTATTTGATTGATTTGACGGTCGCTCTGGCATCGAGGGCTTCTTTCCAGAGCAGGCTGAAGGCGTTTCGATCGCGTGTATTCAGCAATTGCCAGGGAATATGATTCTTCAGCAAACGGTCTTGATTGACAAAGTCGTGATCCGTCATTTTTTTATCGAAAAGATTTAACGCCGGCGTGGTAACCGGGTAGACGCCCAGTTTCATCGCCAGTACATCGGTTTGAACCTCAGGCTCAAGAATAAAATTGATCCATTCTTCTGCAATTTGTTTCAAAAGATGATCGCTTTTCAGGGTATGGCTTAACATGAGGGTATCAACCCACCACGTGGTACCCTCTTCGGGTACAGCGATACGCCAGCTTTCACCCAGTCTGTTTAATTCGGGGAAAGTGGCGCGCCATGTCGTCGCAAGGGCTCTGCCCTTGAAATGGATGGGCTGATCAAAACCGGTCCAGAGGGAGTGGGCATGAACGGCAAGTTGTCGTATCTTGTTTTCCAGGGCCGGCCCCTTGATGACATCGTAGTGAAAAATTTCTTCCGGACCAAACCCTAATGCCAGCGCGGCGATATAAACATTCAGTTCATAGTAATCTTTCTGGACCACATATTGACCGGCATATCGCTCGTCCCAGAAAACATTCCAACTCACCGGTTCTTCTTTTACAATAGCCGTGTTGTAGGCAAGGCCGTAGGGCCCCTGGATAATGGGGACGGCATAAATTTTTTCATTTTCAACAGCCCATGGCTGTTTTTGAAGTGCAGGGGTAATGGTATGGTAATTGGGTACATTTTCGAGGTTAATGGGAAGTGTTAAACCGTTGGTGGTGAAATTGTAGCGTGAATCTTTGGGCAGGTTATGCGCCGGGGAAATGATGTCCACCGCCCCTTTGCGGAGTTCATTGAAAAAGCTATCCGGATTTGAGGCGTGGTGCACGTCAAATTTCAGGTCAATGCCGTATTTTTCAATAATTTTTTGTTTGAACGCTTGCTGTTGTAGATAGGGTGCGTAGCCTTCCCAGATTAAAAAACGCAGTGTCATCTGATCTCCGGGGGCTGCAAAGGACGGACACAGGCCAAAGATGGCAACAAGTAGGGTCACTATGGCGATGACCCTGTTTTTATGGCTGGCAGGCATGGGCGTTACCCTGTTCATTTAATCTTGGATTCCATTGACACCCTGGAATTCGGATATAAAAATTAAAAAATCCATTTAAAACCATTGCATTTTGTTACAGTTGTCAGGGGGTCGCACAAAAATGGTGAAATAATTTTTGCGCGATGCCTTAGACCTGATATTCCATCACATTACCCATGAAAAATCAATGACGGAGGGATTAGCCGGCTGTCGGGCCGATCCGGGCCTGAGAGGTCGGGGATATGTAAACGCGCCTTCGGGGTAAACGCCATACCCGTCTCTTTGGTTCGGCTGTATATTCCAGCTATGATAGAACCTGTTTCTGTGTGGCGCTAAATAGGGATATCATTGAATCGACAATACCGGGCAGGGCGCGTTCAGGATAACATACTGAGCCGTCGAACCCAGAAGTATTTTACTGACTTTGGATCTTCTTTTAATACCGATTATCAGCATGTCAATGTCATTGTCTTCAGCAAATCCGACCAAATTTTCGCCGGCATTCAACTGATTGGTGATAATCCGGGTCCGGCATGGAATGGCGAGTTCTTCGAATGCCTCTTTGGCTTCATCAAGGGCTTTGTCCGCCTTTTCCATATCATTCAGATGGAGAACGTGGCCCTTTTCAAGCATTGTGACAATGTCAACAGAAGCATTCAACGCCTTGGCATATTTTATTGATAGCTTTACCGCGTCTTTGGAGACAAAATATCCGTTAAATCCGACTAAAATTTTCATGTTCCTCCCTTTTTTGATACCGGTTTTAGCTGCCCTCCGGTGTATTACCCGGAAGTCATCTGATAACTCAAAACATTTTTGTCCTGAAGGTTGATGATGGTGCCTTTCAGAATACCCTCGCCATATTCACTGCCCGGGTTGACAATGGTGGTTCGCCCAATGTTGACGACTCCCCTTGATTCATGAATATGCCCTGTGAGCATAAGCAGCGGCTGGTATTTTTCAATTGCATCCCGCACCGCTGAACTGCCTACCCCTACCATTACGGCCTCACCTGCCGTAGTTACCGGACGGGGAGGATCAAAAGAGGTGTCCAGTTTGGGCGCCAGATCCAGGGTGCAGTCCTTGGGTGGACAATGGAAATTAAAAATAACATTTGAAAAGTCATCTATGTCCTTAACAACATCTTCTATCATGGCGGCGAGTTTCTCTTCACTGAGTTCACGGGGGGTATCCCATGGGGTTGGATTGCTGTAGCCGAAACTGACCATGGAGTGTATGTCGTCAATCATAACTACCCTGCCCTCGGGAAAAATTATTTTTTCAGTCTGATTTACCTTTATGATTTCAATATCCTGCTCATCATCGTCATTACCGCCGGTGATGTAGCATTTTGCACGCTGGTCCTGAAGTTTGAGATCGGCCTTTTTTAACCATTTTGTCAGTCGTTCATGGGCTTTTTGTTTAAAAAGGAGATCAACGTCAGCCGGATTTTCTTTAAGTCGGGAAAATTCATCCGCTGACATATGGGCATGGTAACAACCCAGATGTTCAATTAGTTTGGTAATTGCTTTCAGCTCCTGTTTATTTTTGGCGGTATGCAGCACATCCATGATCGTGGCCCGATAATTACCGTCTTCCTTAATGATCGGTATCAGCAGTTTGCCGGTGATATCGCCGCCTAAAATAATTACGTCGACATTGTAAAAATTGGCGGCATTAATAAATTTGCCAAATGTCGGTTCGGACCCATGTACGTCCGTGGCATAAAAAATTTTTGTAAATTTCGGTTTTTTTTTGGCTTTTTTCTTGTTAAAAAACCACATTTTCTAAACTCCTTTTCATGGATATAGATGAATGAAAAAATTGAATAGTGAATAGTGAAAATTGAATAATTAAGGTATGCTATCGATTTTATTGTATTTAAAAAACCTATCCTTGGGGCTTAACTCGATACCGGCCTTTGGGACCAGATTTTTATTTATAAAAAAACAGGACAGAGCGATACCACAAATTTTCAATTCTCGCTAGTCAATATTCAATTGCCAATCCGGTTCCAGGCTTGTTCGAACCGGTTTAAATTTTCCCGGGTATAGGCGACAAAATCAAAATCGAGCGGGGAGTGAATTTCAGATACCATGCTCCACATGGCTTCCCGCAGCAGAGAAGCGCATTTCATTGCACTGTAGCGTCTGTTCAGTTCATCGGTTACAGGTTTTTCAAAATAGGCCTCCAAAAGCCAATTTTCCTGTTTGCGAGTCAGTTCGTTGTTGGAAGCCAGTCCGCCCAGGTCAAGAAGGGGACTGTTAAAACCGCCATAATCCCAATCAATTAGCCACATTTTATCTCCGGTATCTATAAAATTGGCGGCCAGAAGGTCATTATGGCCAAAAATTAATTCTATCGGGCCGACAATCGACTCCAGTGTTTGAGATCGGTCGATCAATTCAGGAAGTCTGGCGGTCATTCGGCTTTTATCTCTGTGCAGGGTGCCGGCATAGTCACGTATCACCTGAAATACCCAGAAAAGAGGGGATACACCTTTAAGGTGACGGGGTATTTCATGGTGGCATCGTTTAATCGTTTCAAGGATACGGACCAGGATTTTATCGCTTTGGATATCCGTCGGTGCCAGTGTTTTTCCCTCCACCCAGCGAATAACAAGTACTCCCGGCTCATGATGATATACCTCCGGGGAGATCCCGGCTTTATAGGCGGCAATGGATATGGCCAGCTCATTGGCGCGGAGAATACAGTGAACCGGGATATCATCACCGATACGGACAACAAATTTTTCATTGTTTTCTTCAACCGTAAAATTACAGTTGGTGATACCCCCTGAAAGGGGCAAAGGGGTGACTTTGCTCCGCCAGCATTTAAGCGTCGCAGCTTTATGTTGTGGATCCATCATTGTTTTTCTATGGTAATATTTTGCTATTGTATCAGAAAAGCCCCGACAGGATATCGCCGGGGCTTTTCTGCCAAAATTAATTGGAAACTTATCCGTGTTTATATTTTTTGTGTCAATAAACACAAATTACTTTTCAGGATTGAATTACTCAGGCGGAATTTCTTTAAAAGCCATGGTAATATCAATTCCCCGACCGGCGTGGTAGCTTTTCATTGCAAAGTAAATAATCGCTGCAACAACAATGATGGCCACGTTGAAAAGGGCCGTCGGCCAGGAACTGAAAAGCCGCAATCCCGGATGCAGGATAAAAGCGAGAACCATGCCTCCGCAGAATATGGTGCCGATGGTACCGGTATAGATAATAGCGTTACCATATTTTGCAGCCGGTGAGGCTTCGTAGATGGACTTGGCCCTGGAGGGGAAAAACACGCCGGACAGGCAGGACAGAACAAATACATAACCACAGGCAAAGGTTACACCCAGCGTCAAATTAAACCATCCGGGAACAAAGTTGTAGCAGAAAATAACGATAATGCCGCCGATGGTGTATGCAAGGTAGGCGTTGGTGGGTGCATGCCATTTGGGGTTGACCTTTGAGAACCATTCGGGAAGGGTACGGTCAAGAGACATGGCAACGATATCGCGCGTCATCCCGATAAAACAGTTACAGGTGATCTGAAAGGAGTTGGCTATAAAACCGAGGCCCACCAAAATAATAAGAATGGGATGGGAGATCGCCTGAACGATGATACTCGGGAAGTTAACACCCAGAAGGGTTCCCAGTCCTTCTCCGCCGATCATGCCGTTATAGGCCGCGGAAGATGCATTCAGATATGCCGTACCTACCGCTTTTTCAAACAGGTAGCCGTTGAGTGCCAGCAGAACACCGACAAATGTCAGTGATCCGACAATGATGTACATCTGAGATTTTAAATTATGAGCGCTTTTGATTTCCGAACCCTGTTGAACGGAATAGGAGGCCCACTGCAGGCTGGTCCATACCAGGGGAGCAACACCGAGGGTCATGAGAAAGCTGAATTTGGGCGTCAGATCCAGTCCGGCGGCTTTGGCCTGACCAATAATGCTGCCATAACTGCCGGTAATACCATCAACTTTGGCCAGAAAGGCATTAATTTTAGGAGCAAACTCGGTCGGTGTCAAGCCGGCCAGTACGATCAGGGAGACAATGAAGCCTGTGAGCGTGGCAACGAAAAGGAAATACTGGAGAATTACATAATTGCGCGTGCCGGTGCACAAAAACCAGGCAACAAAAATGGTTAGAACAATAGAGATGACCACGATACCCGTTGGGCTGAAGCACCATTTCCCGATAGCGATCAGGGCCGGGCTGTCAATAGATGCACCCAGCGTCAGGAACAACGGCGCCAGGCCCAGGGCTGCCATGAGCCAGCCGGCCAGTGCCACCCACTGCAGAATCCAGATGACAAATCCGCTCATAACCGACGTAAAACCAATACCGCCGCCGAAGATACGGCTTTGGAAAATATAATCGCCGCCGCTGCGTGGCATGGCCGAAGCCAGAAAAGCAATGGTTATGGATACGAAAGCCTGGGCAAATGTGCAGAGAAGAATACCCAGCCAGAGACTGCAGCCTGGGAAAATTTGAGGGGCCCATAGATAGACCCAGGGAAAAATGAGACTCATTGTAAGGACATTGTAGGCAAACGCCGAAAAAGGGGACATGACCCTTATTAGGCCTGATGCCTTGCGTGTAAAAACTTCCTGTGCCATAATTATGTTACTCCTTCCTTTTAGTTAAGTTGTTCATAAAATAGCAGAATCTGCCATGGTTACTGTCGCTTTTTGCCGTCTTTTGATCAATCACCCCCTTTCCTTTGGGCAGGGCCAAAGTAAACCGCTTTGACCGGCTCCCGAAAAAGAATTGTTCACCGTTCAATATTTTCAACTTCTTTATACCATTTCATCCGGGTACCTATTTTAGAGCGCAACTTCCATTTGAGAGATTTGGGTTCTTTGGCCATTATCTCCATCAACTGGTTAACTTTTCCTCTGATCACTTTGCGGTCGGCGCCGGTAATTTCAGGGATTTCGTTAAGGTATCGTTTAAATTTATTGAGATTGGCAGTGGCGGTGTGATGAAACCCCCAGCTTTTAGCGAAAATTTTGGCGAGAAAGCGGCCGTCAATATCTTCACTTCCCTCTTCTCCTATATTATGTTCCAGAAACAGCACGCATAAATCTTTAAAATCCTTATCGTTGATTTCCACAATCTGCAGTTTCTGCATGACCATCTCTTCGAGTTCAATGGTCGGCAGATCAGATTCCAGCCGGTTTTTAAAAATTACGGGGTGGCAAAAATCAAGCATATCACGAAAGACATCAAGCAATAGCCCGTCATCATTGACAAAAAGGTCCCGGGTGGATGCGTGCCAGATATAGTTCTGCTGTTTTTTGAACCCAAAATCCTCAAGCAATTTGTCGATTTCTGTGCTGTCGACACTGCCGTAGGTCATAAAATCAACATCCGTCAGCCTGCGGTTGAATTTTGAATATAGCTCACGGTGCTTAGGGCAGCGGTAAATAAACGCAGTCGCCCCAAGAAGTTTAAAGGGAATCTTTTTTTCCAGAGCGGCAGCGGAAAGTTTCAGGGCCCAGTCGTAGATATATTCATTTGTCAACGTGTCATTTTTTTGTAATGATTGTTTCTCAAGCAATTGCGCCTCCTTTTATAATGTCTATCAGGTTGGATTGCATTGATTTTATCCCCTGGAAAATGGGATGGGCAACCCATAATTTGCATATTTAAATCAATTGACCAAATGTTTATTTCAAGAAGTGTGCCTGATTCAAAAGAGATCCTGGAAAATTGATAAATAATTAAAAAACAACATGTTGTCAGAAATTCGCTAATGATACCAAAATAAAAAAATACGATAACGCAGATCATCTGTTCACAATTAGTGAACAGATGATCTGCGTTGGTTGAAACTTTTTCGGAAGACATTTTAATTCCGTTAAACGCCATTGAGATCGCCCCGGATTTTTTTGAAAAATACCGATTTTTTTTCTTGACAAAGATAGCTGCGTTATTTAAACATCGCTTTACTGTATATACATCTATAATGGTATGTAGTTAGACAACACCTTATAATCAGCAGGGGAAAAAATTGAGCATTGTTGATCCGACAAATCCGATTCCCAAGTATCTTCAGATAGCCGCCTGGCTAAAAGAATGTGTTCAGAGCGGAAAATATATAGAGGGGGCAAGACTGCCCTCTGAGCTCGAGCTTTCGGCCATGTGTGCGGTCAATCGCAACACGTTGCGCCAGGCAATTGCAAACCTGGTTACAGAAGGCATTCTGCGCAAGGAAAAAGGGATGGGAACCTTTGTGGCATCCGCAACACCGATTGCACTTAAGCATAAGCTTAAGCAAATCACCAGCTTTAAGGATGATTTGCTTGAAATCGGCATCAGCGAAAAGACCATTTTATTGAAAAAAAGCATCAACAATGCAAATGATCGGGTGGCCCGCATTTTGAATCTGAGAAACAACAGCAAGGTCGTTGTCGTTCAGCGTCTGCGAACGGGCAATAATATTCCGTTCATTTATGAAGAGAGCTATCTGCCGGCTGACATGTTTCATAATATTCTTAAAATGGATCTCACCGCCTCAATGTACAAAATCATTTCCAAACATTTTAATGTGGTTCTTGCCCGATGTCAGCAGACACTTCAGGCAATTAACCTGACGGGCAAAATTGCGCGTTATCTTGATTTGTCCCCCAATGCCGCCGGGCTTTATATGGAAAGCCTGACGTATAACGAGAATAATATTCCAGTGGAAGTTCTCTGCTCTTACTATCGCGGAGATAAATACGTATTTGAGGTTGAACTGGGGCGCTACCATATTATGAACGGCAACCAGGTAAACAGCAGTCGGAATTATAATTAAATTCAATAACGGTAATTTACAGGTACAACTTTCATGTCGTTAAAACATATTGAATAGTTTAACGGCGCTAAAACAATCTATAGGGAGGTAAAAAATGGAAGAAAAAAATTTGATTGAAAAATTGGCGGAAATGAGCCCGGGCATGGAAATATGGTGGGATTCATCCCCTGTTATTTATGAAAACTGGTGCAAAAAGATGCTGGCCAAAGCAGATGCAGCGGATCAGGAAATCCTGAAAGCCCAGTTTGCCCGCATGTATAACCCGGAAAGTCCGGAAACCCAGTTGTTCAGGGGCGTTACTACCAACCCTCCCCTGTCGCTTCAGGCCATTGAGGATGATGTGCCGCGCTGGGAAAAAATCGCTGCCGGATTTATCGAAAAAAATCCGGACATCGATGTCGAAGGGCTCTTCTGGATGAACTATAAAGAGGTGGTGCGTCTTGGTTCGGAAGCCTATCTGCCGCTTTTTGAAAAGTCCGGCTACAAGGAAGGTTTTCTTTCAGGCCAGGTGGACCCGCGCAGCGTGTTTGATAAAGACGCCATGCTTGAGCAGGCCCTCGATATTTCCTCAATTAATCCCAATGTCATGATCAAGGTGCCCGGTACTGCACAAGGGTATGAAATCATCGAAGAACTGACAGCTCGCGGCATTGCGACCAACAACACGCTTTCTTTTATCGTGCCTCAGTTCATGGACTGCGCCAAAACGGTCAAGCGAGGACTGGAAAGAGCCAAAAAGGACGGTGTCGATCTAAGTAAGTGGCGTTCGGTGATCACGGACATGGAATCCAGATATGGTGATCTGGGCGGACTCAGGGATTTCGGCAAAGAACAGGGCATTGAACTGAGCGAAGCCGATGTGCGCTGGGCTGAACTGGCTATTTTCAAAAAGGCCTGCCGGCTGCTGAAAGAGGGAAACTATCCGAGTAAAATGCTTTCCTGCTCACTTCGCATGGGACCCACGGTTAACGGAGAACAGCGGGTCTGGCATCTTGAGGAGAAAGTCGGTGCCAATATCGTAATGACCTGTCCTCCGGGCTATATCGATCAAATTATTAATTTCGACAACCAGAAGAATATTGTTTTTGAAAAAAATACGATTGAAAGGGACATCCCGGCCGATGTCATGGAAAAACTGATGCGGATACCTTTTTTTGAAAAGGCCTACAGTGAAGATGGCTACACGCGTGAAGAGTTCAACAGTCATCCGTCCCTTCAGAGAACCGCTGACCAGTTTTCCAAGGCAACGGACAAAGCCGTGGCTTTCGCTGAAAAGTGTCTTAAAGGCTGATTGGTGCCGATTCAATCCGGTGCATGTTAGATAAATGGTCAATTTGATGTTTCTGAGTTAATGCAGTTAATTATTTGCTATTAAATAAATTAAACAGGGGGAAATTATGATTGTTGGCGTTATTAAAGAAATCAAGAACAATGAGTTCAGGGTAGCCATGACCCCTTCAGGGGCCGAACAAATGGTGGCACACGGCCATACGGTGATCATTGAAAAAACCGGCGGTGAAGGATCCGGCTTTACAGACGACATGTATGTGGAGGCCGGTGCACAGATCGGTGCCACGGCAGCCGACGTCTTTGCCAAAGCGGACATGATTATGAAGGTTAAAGAGCCGCAGCCGTCTGAATACGACATGATTCGTCCGGGCCAGGTACTGTTCACCTATTTCCATTTTGCCGCGGAAGAGGTGCTGACCCATGCAATGATCAAAAGTAATTCCATTGATATTGCCTATGAAACCGTGGAAACGCCGAGCAGGTCCCTGCCGCTGCTGGTGCCCATGAGTGAAGTAGCCGGTCGAATGGCCGTGCAGGAAGGGGCCAAATATCTCGAAAAGACCTTTGGCGGATGCGGCAAGTTGCTGGCGGGTGTGCCCGGCGTTGAACCGGCCAATGTACTGGTTATCGGCGGCGGTATCGTGGGGACCCAGGCGGCCAAGGTGGCAGCAGGGGTGGGCGCCAATGTAACGATTGTCGATATCAGCCTGGACCGGCTCCGTTATCTGGATGATATCATGCCGGCCAATGTGAGTACGGTAATGTCCAGTCCGCACAATATTCGCAAAATGCTTCCGAATGTGGATCTTCTGGTGGGTGCGGTGTTGATTCCCGGAGCCAAGGCACCCAAACTGGTGACTGCGGATATGATCAAGCTGATGAAGAAAGGTTCGGTGATTGTGGATGTGGCCATTGACCAGGGCGGCTGTGTTGAGACCTCCCATGCAACGACCCATGAAGATCCTATTTATGATGTTGATGGCGTGATTCACTACTGCGTGGCCAACATACCGGGTGCAGTAGCCTATACCTCTACCAAAGCGTTGACCAATGCGACCCTGCCTTATGCGTTGCAGCTTGCGGACAAGGGCTGGAAAAAAGCATTGGAGGAAAATGCGGATCTGGCAAAGGGCGCCAATATTATTGAAGGCAAGGTAACCTACAAGGGCGTTTGTGACGCTTTTGGTATGGACTATACGGATATAAACACCTTATTGTAAATTCGAAAATCAATTAACGATATACATTGTTGGAAAGAAACAGACGGTCGGGTGAAATACCCGGTTGAAAATTTTACCAACAAGTAAGGAGATAAAAAAATGACAGAATTAAAAGACATGTTTGTACCCTGGCTGGCAACAGCCCGGGAGTATAACTACAGCATTCTTGACGATGCCTGGGCCAAGCCGGACCATGCACGCATGATGCTCAACGAAAACCCGGTTCCGCCTTCGGAAAAAGTTGTTCAGGCCGTGACTGAGTCTGTTAGAAATGGTAACCGCTACCCCGACAGCTTTCTCAGCTTACGTACGAAAATTGCTGAAAAATATGGCTTTGGACCTGAGAACGTCCAATTGTGCAACGGTTCTTCGGAGATCATTGATTCCATGATGCGGCTTTTTCTGAAACCGGGCGATGAAATTATCATGTCCACACCGACCTTTGGTCTCTATCCGCCTCGGGCGGAATTGTGCGGTGCCAAGGTTGTATCGATTCCGGTGAGGGAGGGTGACCTGAATTATGATGTTGAGGCAATGATGGCGGCTGTAAATGAAAAAACCAAGCTGATTTTGATCATCAACCCCAATAACCCCACCGGTGTCTTTATTGATGATGATGATTTGATTCGTTTCTGCGAACTGGGTATTCCGCTGTGTATTGATGAGGCGTATCTTGATTTTATGATGGATCGGGGTTCAAGAGCCTATCTTATCAAGAAATATCCGCATGTTTTTCTGCAGTCCACATTTTCAAAAGCCTATGGGTTTGCCGGTATCCGGTTTGGTTTCATGCTGGGCACCGAAGAAATGGCCGAGGCATTCAAAGCCATGCTGCTGCCCTGGAATGTGAGTCTGATGTCCGCCGCTGCCGCAGAGGCGATTCTTGATAATCCTGAAGAGGTCAAGGCCAAGGTTGAGTATAACAATAAATGGATGCAGATTTTTTATGACGAATGTGTCAAGCTGGGCATGAAACCTTATTCTCCTCATGGCAACTACATGCTGGTGGATGCCACCATGAAGGGTCACACCACCGCCGAGATTTTGAAAGCCGCCATTGACATGGAAAAGGTTTACCTGAAACGCATCGGTGAGATTCACGGCAAAGCCGGTTATTTCCGGGTCACTCCGGGCAGTGAAGAGGAATGTGAAAGATTCATGAAGTTCATCAACGCTTATTTCGCATAAGCTGCATTGAATGCGATTGACGATATAAGCAATAGTTTCCATTTGAAACGGGCCGGCCACGGCCCTTTTCAAACGATGTTAGACCCTTAAAACAGAAGGAGGCGAAAATGACAATCAATTATAAGTATGCCAACATGCTCCGGGCCGGCAGCTTTGGACTGAATGTTCTCAGTCCCGACGACCTGGATCAAATCCATATGGCGACACTGGATGTCATGTGGAGTATCGGAATCAAGGTGGATAGTGCCACCGCCAGACAACTTCTGGGCGACAACGGCGCCATGGTTGATGAAAAAACCCACGTCGTTAAAATTCCGTCCAACCTGGTGGAAGACGCCATTATCAGCACACCTGCAGCGTATCGGGCTCATGCGATCAACCCTGAAAACGATTACGTGCCCGGCGGCAAGAAAACAGGTTTTGTCAACTTCGGTGAAGCAGCCGCCCTCATGGACCCTGTTACCCGGAAAGTCAGAGCGGCCACCAGAAAAGATGTTGATGATACGGTCCGGTTTATCGATACCCTGGAAAATGTGGTTGGTTGGGAAAGACCACTGACCCCCTGTGATCTTGATCCGGATATGTCCAGTATCTATAATGCCTTAGCCTTTTTCAAGGGCTCATCCAAACACGGTTTCCTGGGCATTTACACGGTCGAGCATTTTCGAGCGGCCGTTGAAATGGGCGCCGTAATCGCCGGCGGAAAGGATAAGCTGGCCAATGCGCCGCTGTTTACCTGCTCGGCCGATCCCATCAGCCCGCTGGTCCTCAGTGAAGAGGCCACCGACGTGCTGATTGAAGCGTGTAAATTCGGTGTTCCTATCAAGATCAATCCCCTGGGAATGGCCGGTGGGACGACCTGTATTG